>JBBSLN010000401.1:0-3016 GCA_038255205.1 Flavobacteriales bacterium | reverse complement strand
CTTATAGGTACCATTTTTATCTATCCAAAGGAGTTTTATTCTGCACTCAATGAAAGCTATCATAAAGGAGAATTCAACCCTAAACTCCAAACCCTTGTGCTTTCGTGGGAGGATTTCAACAAGGGAATTATCAATGAAACGGATAAGGTAAATTTGGGTATTCATGAGTTTGCACATGCCATTCATCTTAACAGTATGAAGGAACGTGATGTGAGTTCTACCATTTTTTCTGATTCGTTTAAGGAATTGACTGACTTATTGGCTAAGGAGGAGAATTTGCGGATCTCTTTGATAGAGTCTCGGTATTTTCGTGAGTATGCCTATACCAATCAGTATGAGTTTTTAGCGGTCATTATTGAAACTTTTATCGAATCGCCATCAGAATTCAGGTCTCAGTTTCCAGAAATTTACAATAAGACGAAACAAATGCTAAATTTTAACTTTGCAGGCTATTAATTTTCCGATTTAAATGGTTTCAATACTTTCCTATGGATAAAATCTTATTTCAAGAGTGTCATAAAAGAATCGCGCCCTTCATTCATAGGACGCCAATACTTTCATCAACTTTATTGAATGAAATGGGTGGTTGCCAATTGTTCTTTAAATGCGAAAACTTTCAAAAAATGGGAGCTTTCAAAATGCGAGGGGCTACCAATGCCATTATGCAATTAAATGACTCTCAAAAGCAAAAAGGAGTGGTCACACATTCGTCGGGCAATTTTGCACAGGCCCTATCACTTGCGGCTAGGAGTCTAGGAGTAAATGCATATATTGTGATGCCTGAAAATGCTCCAGAGGTAAAAGTCAAAGCAGTGGAAGCCTATGGAGGAATTATAACCCACTGTAAATCTACCATTGAAGCTAGAGAAATAGCATCCGAACAAATCGTCAAAGAAACAGGCGCAACATTTATTCATCCTTCAAACGATTTGGATGTCATTATAGGAAATAGTACAGCTTGTCTCGAATTGATGGAAGATTATCCAGATTTAGACTATGTCGTTTCACCGATTGGAGGTGGAGGCCTCATTGCGGGAACAGCGCTGTCTGCACACTATTTTGGAACTGATTGCAAGGTAATTGGAGCAGAACCAAAGAATGTTGATGATGCTTTTCGCTCCATGAAAAGTGGTAGAATTGAAAATAATGTGACTACTGATACTATTGCTGATGGTTTGAGAACACAGTTAGGAGATGTAAATTTTCCAATTATTCAAAAGTATGTTGAACGTATCATTACTGTAGAAGAGAATGAAATCATAACGGCAATGAAATTCCTCTTCGAACGCTTGAAAATAGTTGTAGAGCCTTCGAGTGCTGTTGCCTTTGCGGCCGTTTTAAAAGAAAAAGAATTTTTTAAGAGTAAAAATGTGGGCATCATTCTGTCCGGTGGCAATGTTGATTTACAGAAATTACCGTTCAATTTATAATATATAATGTTTTATAGCCTATAAAGTAAAGCGCATAAAAAAGGCCACAATAAAAATTGCAGCCTTAAAATATCGTGATGAATTTGTCTATAATTTAAAAACACCCATTAAAAAGAATTGATAATGGTTGTTGTCATATTTTCGTGAGTCGGCATCAAAGGCAAATTTGCCCATAGTTCCCAATCGAATACCTACACCTTCATTTAACCATAAAACAGTCCCAAAAACGACGTTAATTGACGTATTAAGTTCTTCTAGATTAAATATACCAATACCAGCACCAGCATAAAGATTCAACCAATCGGTATTTCTAAAGATAAGGTCGTCGAAATAGTATTTAAGCGTTGTATTTGTTGAAAAATAGAACAAATCTTTGTCTGGTGTACCATTGTCTATAAATTCGTTTTCTTTGAAACCGTTTAAGCTAATGTCTTGTTCTATGTACAAATCTTTAGTCCATCTGCGCTCAATTCCAACTGCTATTGGCTGTTTAAATGCGAACCGATTAAAATTATCGCTGAGGTCTTCAAACGGATTTCTTGTCCCAAAATTTGCCACAGTATTAAAACCGGCACTTAAAATCCAATCATTACCAGGATTTTGTGCAAATGATGTGAATCCAAAAAATGATATAAAGACTATTGTAATTACTTTTTTCATATAAAAAACTTTAGCCAAAAATAGGCTATTACTTTAACAAAACAAAAATAGGAATAAATAATTTATATGATTTTACATATTTTATTTAACTCTTTTGCCTTTGAAGACATGTGTGCGGTAGCTTTTGTTTATAATCAACAACTTTATTCTTTCTTTTACAAACAGATAGGCTAATTTCATTTTGATGATAATGCCACCAAGTATCCGATATTTTAAGAGGAGCTGGAAAAATTGTTTACGATAAATTAAAGAAAAGGATTGTTCTGTGGGATAAAGTGACGGAATAAACACAGATGAAACACTTAGAAATCCTCGGCTAAATTTTTGTTTGTGCAGTCTAGTCAGCATTTCTTTATTATGGTTAAGTCTCAAAACCAAAATGTCGTAAAGGCCTCTTAAATTCAGCAAACCCAAATAGGCATTGTTGTCATTGATTTGTTGCGCCAATATAGTGTTCCAAATAAGATTTTCTGAAGTGGGTATTGCAATGCCATCAACAATTTCCTTGGTTGATAAAAATACGTCTTTATCAATTAAATGATTGTAACCGTGTTTTAAAAGCTGATCATGCAATTCAATGGCTCCAATTCGGTCTTGTGATATTTGACGTGGTTGATGTCTATAATTTTTAACTTCATAATTGAATTCAACAAATTGTGAATATCCACCGGCAACTAAGAGTTTAAAAGCTTTATCTAAATGGTCCGAAGCTACGAGGATATCTATATCTCCGATCATCCGTTCACCATAATCCTTAAAATAATTCCCAGCTAAAAGTGCGGTACCCTTTATAAAGACATGGTCGATATGCGCTTCATTGAAACGTTTGGAAATTTCTTGTACTTCTTGAATTAATGTATAATTTCTTGCTCTATTGAGTTCAGTCAATTCCTTCAGATAATCATTGAGGTCTTCAGGAAGATATT
>JBBSLN010000400.1:0-3022 GCA_038255205.1 Flavobacteriales bacterium | reverse complement strand
TACCAGAATTGGTGCAACGTTGGCACAAGGAATTTTGCAACAAAGCGTATTGGTTGACAAAAGACAAAGACTTGTCTAAAGACATCGCACAAGATTGCTGGAAAATTATCATAGACAAACTAAAGGATTTAAAGGAGCCGAAAAGCTTTCGGAGTTGGGCTTTACGAATTGTGTATTCAAAATCCTTGGATGCGTTAAAGGATATCCAAAGGAAACGAACCGAATTAAAAGTGTTTGCGATCAATCAAACTGATGTTGATGAAGAATCCATTGATGATTCCGATTTGAAAAGGAATCTCCTAAAACAAATCAATGAACTTCCAGAGCCACAACAAGTGGTTTTAAAGCTCTTCTATACCGAAAACTATTCGCTGAAGGAGATTGGAAAACTTTTAAATATATCAGTCGGAACAGCAAAATCGAGATTGTTTCACGCACGGGAAAAATTAAAAATGAACATTAAAAAATAGGAACATGAAAAATCAAACAGAAGACATTGACAGATTAATTAGAGAAACCCTAACTCAAGAAGAAGCGAAATTCTATAACGACCTAGATGAACAAAACGTTCTAGGGATGATAGGTGGCTTGTTTCAAGGAAAAAACGGTTGGCTTATTGTGATAATGAATCTAATGACGCTGATTTTCTTTGCATTATTTGTGGTTTGCATCATTCAGTTCTTTGAAACGGATGAAGCTACCGAACTTCTAAAATGGGGATTTGGAGCCATTATGTTTTTGATAGGTGTGAGCATGCTCAAAGTGTTTGCATGGATGCAAATGGATAAAAATGCCATATTGAGAGAACTAAAACGATTGGAATTACAAGTATCCTCGCTCTCTGGAAAAATGCGATAATTATTTTAAAGAGCGATTAATATTTCTTAAATTGCAGATCCTAAAGGATGATTTCTCTCCCACGCTGCTTTTTCTCCCGATAGCTATCGGGATCACGAAAGAATAAAGGTACAGTAGGAATGGTTATTTTACTCGCTAAGCGAGATTTAATTATTAATGTTTGCATCTTTCAGCGGTGTCAAACGATGCCTTTTAATGACGGCATTAAACTTTAAAATTATTAAAATGGCTGTTTTAGAACAATCGGTATCGCAACAAGCGATAGACCTAGAAAACAAGTATGGTGCGCATAATTACCATCCATTACCAGTAGTATTGAGTAGAGGAGAAGGTGTGCATGTTTGGGATGTAGAAGGGAAGAAATACTATGATTTTCTTTCGGCATATTCTGCAGTAAACCAAGGACATTGTCATCCAAAAATCGTCAATGCATTAATCGAACAATCAAAAACATTGGCGTTGACCTCAAGAGCATTTCATAATGACATGCTTGGGAAGTATGAAAAGTTCGCCTGCGAATTTTTTGGATTTGATAAATTACTTCCTATGAATACAGGTGCGGAAGCTGTAGAAACCGCTTTAAAAATCTGTAGAAAATGGGCTTATGAAGTCAAAGGCATCGAGAATAAACAGGCCGAAATCATTGTTTGTGAGAATAATTTTCATGGACGTACAACTACGATAATATCATTTTCCAATGATCAAGCAGCTCGCAAACATTTTGGGCCTTTTACAGACGGATTTATCAAAATAGAATATAATAATTTAATTGCATTGGAGAAAACGCTTCAGGACAACCCTAACGTTGCTGGATTTTTGGTGGAACCTATACAAGGGGAAGCTGGCGTCTATGTGCCAAGTGAGGATTATTTGTCAAAGGCGAAGGCGCTTTGCGAGCAGTACAATGTATTGTTCATGGCGGACGAAGTTCAGACAGGCATTGCACGAACAGGACGTCTATTGGCCACCTGTGGGAACTGCTCCTGTCCAGATAAAAATTGTTCCGGTACGCCAGAAGTAAAACCTGATATTTTAATACTAGGTAAAGCTTTGAGTGGCGGTGCTTATCCAGTCAGTGCGGTACTGGCAAATGATTCTATTATGAATGTCATTCAGCCAGGAAACCATGGGAGTACTTTTGGAGGAAACCCAGTGGCTGCCGCGGTTGCTATGGCAGCATTGGAGGTTGTTAGAGATGAAAAACTCGCCGAAAATGCCTATATGCTTGGGCAGTTGTTCAGAAGCGAACTTAACAAATACATCGAAACGAGTTCGATTGTGAAATTAGTGAGAGGTAAAGGCTTGTTAAACGCCATTGTCATTAACGATTCAAAAGAAAGCGATACCGCTTGGAATATTTGCTTGGCGTTGCGAGATAATGGGTTGTTGGCGAAACCGACTCACGGTAACATCATTCGATTTGCGCCACCTTTGGTAATGACCAAAGAGCAATTGCTGGATTGCGTGGGAATTATTATTTCAACACTAAAACAATTTGAAAAATAAGCTATAAGGCTATAAAAAACAAGAGGCAACATTTGTTTGTGTTGCCTCTTTTTTTATGGTTATTACAGATGTTAAGATCCTTCATTCATACCTTTCATCCATTCTTCCTGCATGATTCTGGATTGTTCCATGATTTCATCCCAACCTATAGTATATACTCTGTACATACTGTAAGCAAAGTAAAGAAGATTAATAATCAAAACAATCATAGCGATAGTTTTGGCAGTTTTCATTCCAGAAATATTATCATAATTTTCTGGATTCAATTCAGCTTCTTTCAATTTGCTATGAGCAATATAAAATGCAATTCCTGCAAAGACAAATCCGATACCACCCAAACAGCAGCATAAAAATCCTAAAATTGCTAAAATGTAAACGACGGTAGAGTTCAGTTTTTGTTTTTCCATAAGTGAGTTTTTAGTTGGTTAGTTTTAGAATGTAACTGATGACAATGATGCCAATATTCAAAATCACTAATGTAATTTTAATGATTTCATCATTTTTAAATTTAAAAAACAGGTTAAAGATAAGAAAAAAGGCCAAAATGAATAAGGTATAAATTGCAGGATACATTTTAAAAGCGAGACTAAATTCTCCATTGAATAAAAAGACCGCTGCACGCTGTATGCCACAGCCCAAACAATCCACTCCGAGCAAT
>JBBSLN010000399.1:0-3024 GCA_038255205.1 Flavobacteriales bacterium | reverse complement strand
TCCGCCTAGTTGCTCTTTAGTCAAATAAGTGACATAATTTTCTTCGTCATGCAATACGTTGTTAGAAAACTTTGTGTATAACGAGGACAATTCTTTATTGATATCGGCATAACGCTTTTTCTTTTCGGTGTCAAGATTAGCGCCTTCCATTTCAAATCGCTTATAAATCAAAACGACAACACGCTGTTGGTCAGCCTCCAAAGGTTTAGTTTGAGAGGCATCATAAACTGCTTTAATACGTTTGAATAATTTTCCGTTTTGTGAAATTTTAGAGCTGTACTCTGATAATTTTGGTGCCAATACTGTTTGGATATCCCTAAATTCGGGAGAGGATTGATTACTGCTTAAAATGCCATAATAAGTAAAAACCCGGTCCAGTTCTTTTCCAGAACTTTCCATTGCTACGATCGTGTTTTGAAACGTTGGCGCATCAGGATTGTTCGCGATTTTATCGATATCTGCCAAGCTTAATTCCATCCCTTTTTCCATGGCTGCCTTGACGGCATCCACATTCATTTTGTCAAAAGCAGGCACGCCTTCATAAGGCCCTGTCCATTTCTGTAATAAAACATTGTCGTAAGTCATGGTTATATTTTCTTTGTTTTCTGACACTTTACAACTGGTTAACGCGATTAACGCACATAATCCAAGATTCTTGATCTGTTTGGAAATTATTGATTTTGTCATTGGTTTATTTAATTAAATTTCAGAATTTCAAGTTATTGTTTTTCAAATGGAATTGTCTTAATTATTTTATAATTTCCACCTTTTGGATGTAAATATTGTGCAGTGGCCATTCTGAGTCATCGGTTTTCTGTGCTGCAATTTTGTCCACTGTATCCATCCCATCTATCACTTTTCCAAAGGCAGTGTATTGGCTGTCCAAATGATGCGCACCATTCTGACCTTGTACAATAAAAAACTGATAAGGCGACGCCATTTTATATGCGTCATCAATTTCGCTACTTGGCATGCTTATGATGCCTCGGTCGTGCTGATAGCCCTTTTTTGTATCAGGTGGCAGCAAATACGTTCCTATTTTGGCACGCTTTTTTGCAACTTCGATGTCGTCACTGTTGCCGCCTTGAATAACGAAATTAGGAACTACACGGTAAAACTGTGTGCCATCGAAATATTGTTGTTTGGTCAAGAATATGAAATTTGCACGATGGTATTTGGTTTCTGGAAATAGTTGAATATCAATAGTTCCGAAATCAGTCGTTATGCGGACTTTGTCTTCTTTATTTTTTTTATCGTATTGTTCAAAAAAGTAGAGTGAATTGTCATCCGTTAAGCGAGGAAATTGTTTTTTGGGCTCAGTGACCGAATCCTTTTTCGATTCAGTTTTAATTTTGATGGAATCTTGGATTGAACTATTTTTATTTTGCTTGGAATGTTTATCTTCACAATTAAAAATCAATAAACAAAAGCAAGCCAACATTAGAATTCTCATAAATTAATGAATTTTGAATTATTTTTACAATCAGTCTCAAAAATAGAACAAATTCCACTTCCAGGTCAAGTCTCACAGCTCAAAATGTCGCCACCTTTTCGTTTGGAATTAATCGAACAGCAACGAGAAGCCATGAAAACTTCAAAAAAAGCGGCTGTTACAGCTTTGTTTTATCCCGATGAAGAGCAAGTTACAAAACTCATTTTAATTTTGAGAAAGACTTACAAAGGTGTTCATTCCGCTCAAGTTGGATTTCCGGGCGGGCGACGAGAAGATTCTGATGAATCGCTTAAGCATGCAGCTTTAAGAGAGACTTGGGAGGAGGTTGGCGTGCCTATTGCTGACATTGAAGTTTTGAAAGTGATGACCGAATTGTATATTCCGCCAAGTAATTTTACGGTGTATCCGTTTTTTGGCGTCACAAATAAAACGCCAATGTTCGTTAAGCAAGATGATGAAGTTGAAGATTTGATAGAAGTACTTCTGACGGATTTTCTAGACGAACTTGCCGTGACTAGTGTCAAAGTAATGACCTCTTTGGAAAAGGAAATGGAAGTGCCTGCGTTTTTATTGAATGGCCACATTGTTTGGGGAGCGACCGCCATGATGTTGAGCGAATTAAAAGACTTATTAAAAACAGTGTTGTAAGCGTGATATTTTGCTAAATTTGTTTTAAATTAATCAAAAAATCGAAAGAAGCAGAAACAATCCAAAAGTCTAAATACCTTTCACATTATTGATTGATTTTCAAAAATTTGGAATTTGATGTTTTATTTTTTGGAATTTTTAATATCTTAAATCATACTTCATAACTCGTAAATCAAATATGGGATTATTCAAGAGAAACCCTTTTGGGCATATACTTTTCGTTAAAAAATGGCTCATTCGCATATTGGGTGCAATGACGCATCGTCGTTATCGAGGTTTTAATGAAATGAAGATTGATGGTTCTGAAATTATAAGAGACCTTCCAGATACTAATGTTTTATTCATCTCCAATCATCAAACCTATTTTGCGGATGTCGTGGCCATGTTTCATGTGTTCAATGCGAGTTTGAGCAATCGAGATGACAATATCAGGAATATTGGCTATTTGTGGCGTCCAAAACTAAATATCTATTATGTCGCGGCTAAAGAAACTATGAATTCAGGTTTATTGCCAAAAATATTGGCTTATGTAGGTTCTATCAGCATTGAGCGCACTTGGAGAGCTGAAGGTCAGAATGTCAATAGGCAAGTGAAGATGAGCGACATCACCGCCATATCTACAGCTTTGAAGGATGGTTGGGTGATTACCTTTCCTCAAGGGACGACCACACCTTTTAAACCCATCAGAAAAGGTACAGCGCATATTATCAAACGTTACAAGCCCATTGTAGTGCCAATAGTTATTGATGGATTTAGACGCTCATTTGATAAAAAGGGTTTGCGCATCAAGAAGAAAAATATTCTGCAAACCATGGAAATCAAAGCGCCTTTGGAAATCGATTATGAAAATGAAAGCATTGACCAAATTGTAGAAAAAATCGAATATGCCATTGAACAACATCCATCATTCTTAAAGGTAATTC
>JBBSLN010000398.1:0-3028 GCA_038255205.1 Flavobacteriales bacterium | reverse complement strand
CTTCCCAAAGGAATAGAATGATTAAAAGCCACGTGGTTCACAGAAGCCGTCACTACAATACGACGAGAGTGGCGTCGTGCCGCTATGCTGGCAGCTCTATCCATACGCGCCAACAATTCACCACCAAAAAGATTATTGATTGGATTGGTTTCACTTGGTAACACCAAGTCGGTCATGATGGTTTTAGATTGTTCGGGAGTTTTCGCTTGCATCAGTCATTGATTTAATGAGGTGCAAAGATAAGATGAATTACGATTTTAAAATTACGATTTACGATTTTGTATGGATGAAGTCTGTGTCACGAATTCACGAATAGTTTGCGAGCAATAGATTCTTCAGATTATACAAATAAAAAATTCACTATAATCAATAAGTATTCGTGTATTCTTCGAAAAAATCGTACTTCTAAAATCGTACTTCGTAAATCTATTGTAGTTCTTTAACCATCAACCAAGCAGACGCATTATGCTCACGACGGATTTGACGCAATGCTTTTAGAGCTTCGTCCCCAGTTTGATAACTGGCATATACAACTTCGTGGAGACCATACTTGTTAACACCAATCATACGAGCTTTATAACCTAGCTCTGTCAATTGCTCAACTTTTTTAGTCGAGTTTTCTTCCACCCGATAGGCACCGGCAACGATATGGTAATTGCCAGTTTGTTTGTCAACATTTAAAGTGGCCGCAGGTAAGGGGTTTTCAATGATAAAAGTCGCTTCTTGTACTTTTACATCCAATTGGGTGTTGGCCTCATCTTGAGCTAATTGATTATGCTGTTCAATGTCATTAACATAATAGTTGGATACAACAAAACCTCCCGCAGTCAATGCTATCAGAGCTACTGCAGCATATTTCAAGAATGGTCGTGCTGTTTTACGTTTTTCAGGCGTAATTGTTATAGGAACTACTTTCTCAATGGCTTCAACTTCTTCTTTATAAACTTCACGAGAAATAGAAGATGAAGTAAATTGAGTCAATCCAAAAGAATCCGTCAAATAATTCACGTGATAGGAAGGTTGAAAAACAATTTTGCCTTCACTATTCAATAGTAAATCACCTATATTTTGAAATGTCAAAGTCTCTCCTTGAACCAAATAAGATTTGATGGATTTAACGTGTTTGTTAATCTTTTGAAGTGCAACTTCGTATGGAATTTTTTCGATTTCTGTAATATAACTGGCCAGTAAGCCGTCGTTGTGTTGCAATTGTTCATTGAAAGACACGACCTTTTTCGGAGGATAAAAAGCGTGTGTTGATTCATGAACTTTTGCAGAGACACGATTGGTCAAAAATGCTCCAAACTCTGGTATTGTTACGCAGTCGTATCGGTAGAGTAAATCGCTTATGTAGTTTTCTAAATGCATCGAAACAAAGTTAAAAATTTTTGATGCGGAATGAAATTTAAGCCTTGTTATTTATTAACATTGCATTGATTTTACTGTTGATAATGATAATCAGTCCACTACAATGACCGAAACCGATTTATTACATCTTTTAGCTCTTCAGAATGTGGCCAAGATTGGTGATATTACTGCTAAAAAACTCATCAGTCATTGTGGTTCTGCGGAAGCAATTTTTAAGGAAAAGAAGAGAACTCTGCTCAATATTGATGGCATCGGAACAACTACCATCAGCGATTTATTTGGTAAATATCATTTTGAAGCTGCCGAAAAGGAACTTAAATTCATAAAGGATAACGATATTGAATGTCTTTATTTTATGAACAGCGACTATCCTGAAAAATTAAAGCATTGTATCGATGGCCCGATTCTCTTGTTTCAATCAGGAAACATCGATTTAAAAAAACAACGGATTATAAGCATTGTCGGCACACGAAAAATCACAACTTATGGGATTGCCTTTTGTGAACAATTGGTCGAGCAGCTAGCAGTTTTCAATCCGGTAATTGTTTCAGGTTTTGCTTATGGAACAGATATTACGGCACAAAAGGCAGCATTAAAGCATAATCTTCAAACCATTGGTTGTTTGGCGCATGGTTTAAACCAAACCTATCCAACCGTTCATAAAAAATATGTAGCTGACATCGAAAAACATGGAGGGTTTATGACTGATTTTTGGAGCAGTTCCAATCCAGACAGGGAAAATTTCCTAAAACGAAATCGCATTATTGCAGGGTTGAGTGAAGCTACGATTGTGATAGAATCTGCAGAACGAGGAGGGAGTCTGGTGACGGCGGATATTGCCAATTCCTATAATCGCGACGTCTTTGCTGTTCCAGGTCGAATTACCGATAGCCAAAGCTTGGGCTGTAATAATCTTATCAAATTTCAGAAAGCGCATGTGCTTTCAAATCCTTTGGATGTTCCCTATATTTTGAATTGGGAATTAGAGGAAAAAAGAAAGCCAGCCATACAAAAGCAGTTATTTGTAGAATTGGATGAACAGGAAAAAGTGATTTACAATTACCTAAAAGCAAACGAGAAACAAATGCTTGACATTATCGCCATTGAATGTCAACTACCGATTTTCAAGGTTGCTGGAGTACTATTGAATATGGAGCTCAAAGGTGTTATTAGGCCTTTGCCCGGGAAGTTGTTTGAGGTTATTTAAGAGGTTTGAAAGTTAATAACCCACTTTGGAACGAACGCGTTTCAAAACATCATCAGCAACAAACCTTGCTTTTTCAACACCGATGAATAAAGCATCATCTATTTCGTCGAGGTTGTTCATATAATGATGATAGCGTTCACGTTGAGTTGCAAATTTTTCAACAATCAATTCAAACAAGGCTTGTTTGGCAGTGCCATATCCATAACCGCCTTTTTCATAATTGCCTTTCATTGTTGCAATATCTTCATCCGAAGCCAATAAGCTAAAAATCGCAAAACAATTACAAGTTTTCCAATCTTTTGGATCTTCAAGCGGCGTACTGTCCGTCTGGATTGACATGATTTGTTTGCGTAATTGTTTATCGTTCAAAAAGATGTTAATGATGTTCCCTTTGCTCTTGCTCATTTTTTCACCATCGGTTCCCGGAATGAGCATCGTGTGCTCCTGGATTTT
>JBBSLN010000397.1:0-3029 GCA_038255205.1 Flavobacteriales bacterium | reverse complement strand
TTGGGTTAATAACTATTTTATTGAAAATTAAATATATGTTTTGAACCTACAAGGTTTTGAAAACCTTGTAGGTTGTTTAGTAATTCAGTTTATTTTCGTTTTTCCAATTCATGCGATCCATTTGGTTGTAAGGCCAAGGCGCACCATTGTTTTCGACGTTGGTCATCATATTGTTGAGTTCCATAGGAGCGGCACTTTGTTCCATTACCAAATAACGACGCATTTCCATAATAATGGATAATGGGTCTATGCTTACAGGACAAGCTTCTACGCAAGCGTTGCAAGTTGTACAGGCCCACAGTTCTTCGCGTGTAATGTAATCGTCCAATAACTGCTTGCCATCATCCTTGAATTCGCCATTATTGGCATCCATATTTTTCCCTACTTCCTCAAGACGGTCACGAGTGTCCATCATAATTTTACGAGGCGATAATTTTTTTCCTGTTTGATTTGCTGGGCATTCATCGGTACATCGACCGCATTCCGTGCAGGTGTATGCGTTGAGTAATTGCACCCAACTCAAATCCTGAACGTCACTGGCTCCGAATTTTGCTGGAGCTTCTGCTCCCTCAGGTTGCGGCGCAAACGGGTCCACATTAGGATCCATCATTAGTTTCACTTCTTTAGTGACCGCTTCGTTATTGTCAAATTGACCTTGAGGTCTTACTTTACCATAATAGGTGTTTGGAAACGCCAATAGGATATGTAAATGCTTTGAGAAATAGAGATAATTTAAGAATACTAAAATCCCTAAAATGTGCAACCACCACGCAGTACGCTCAACGATGTGTAATGTTTCAGAGGATGTGTTTCCAAACCAAGACGCTATATACTTACTGATTATGTTTCCACTGTCCATTGCCTGAAACTGCACATCAGTCGCATTCATCAAAAGAAATAAGGCCATCAAGACCATTTCAAAATATAGAATGTAATTGGCATCACTTTTAGGCCAAGCGGTCATTTCATTGGCCCAGAAACGTTTCAATTTTAATGTGTTTCTTCGAAGCCAAAATATAACAACTGAAACAAACACCAAGAGCGCCAAAATTTCAAAAGAGGCTATTAAGAAACCGTAAACAGATGTAGGCAAAATAGTAGAAAAGAGACGATGACCATCATACAATACTCCTGAAAACAGACCATCAAGGATGATTTCCAAAACCTCAATATTGATCACCACAAATCCAACGTAGACAATGACATGTAGAAAACCAGCAATGGGACGCTTTACCATTTTAGACTGCCCTAAAGCAATCATCGCCATGTTTTTCCAGCGTTGCGATGTATGATCACTCACATCGACATCATGGCCAAGCTTAATATTTCGGAGGAGCTTATTTACATTTTTAGCAAAATATCCTATACCTGCAATAAGTGCGATGGCAAAGAGAACGTTAGGAATGTAATTCATTGGCTGGATTTAATTCTGTTCTGGTTGCGTTTTTTCGTCTTCTATGAGATTACCTTCTGCATCAAACTTTGGCGGCTTTTTTCCAAATACTGAAAAATGGACATAGCGTTTAGGATTCAGTTTGAAATCCAATAATAATTGCTCCAATTGTTTTGAAGCGCCTTCCAGATTCGTGTACAATTCATCATCAGTCATTAGCTTGCCAAGTGTTCCGTTTCCATTCTTGACATCAGCCATGAGATTGTCAATATTTGTGAGAGTATTCTCGAGTTTCATCACTGATTCTGATAATTTAACGTCCTTTAAATCGTTGCTTACAACAGCCAAATTAGATGCGACTGCGTTGAAATTTTTAATGGCAGAAGTCAATTCGGTATCATTTTTTGAAACTAAAGCATTTATAGAGTTCGATAAACGATTAAAAGAGGCTATTGTTATATTCAGTTCGGCAATCGTCTTCTTCAGTCCCTCTTCTGAATCGTCAACAACCAACTTATTCAAGTTGATTAGTAAGGTGTCTGCAGATTGCATGGTATTGCCCAGATTACTGCTAATTCCCGAAAAGTTTTCAGTCAAGCTTCTTATAAGACCCGCTTCAACCGCTGATTCCAAATAATCACCACTTTTCGCCATTTGATCGCCAGGTTCTGGTACGATTGCCAATGCATTTCCTCCCATTAAACCGGTTTCGTAAAGTTTGATTTTACTGTTAGTGGAAAATTTAAGATCATCTTTAACAGATATGGTCACTTTCGTTTTCCCAGTTTTAGCATCGTATTCGATACCTATGATTTTACCGATTTTGTTTCCTTTTATGGTTACGGGCGCCGATGTATCAAGGGCATTGTAATCGAAGGTGGTATGATATTCGGCATTATTACTCAAAATATTAATGCCTCTGAGATAATTAAACAGGAAAATCATCAAAAGGATTCCTGAAATTACCAATATTGCTGCTTTTACTTCTCTTGAAATTTTCAATGTTCAGACGTTTTAGTTGCTCACAAAATTAGCTACAAATATAATAAGAATGATTTTAATTTGCAGTTGTTTTAAGTGCATCATTGAGGTCAATGCGTTTACCATCTTTATAAGCAACAATAAAACAGGAAGGATATCCCTTTTTCTGTGCCTCAGATTGAAGCTTTTTCACTTTATTGTAATCAGAAGTATAACCGTAGAAATACTTAAACAATTTGCCTTCCTTGTCTCTTGCAACATCCTTTAGACCGTTGAAGTTAGCAGGTTTTGGTTCGAGTTTATTTGAGCTCGCCGCAAGTTGGACCTTAAATACTATATTATTATATATCAGCTCTGCAGCAGGGATTTCTACTTTTTTTATTGGATCATTTTCTTTTATCACCATTGGTGTTGTAGGTTCTGAATATATATTATCGCCTACATTTTGATCTAAAATCTTTTTGTAGTCCATTATAGCACTGTAAATGGCATTTGACATCTCATCCTGCCCAGATGAGGAATTGAGGTAAACGCCTTCAGGCTTATAAGTCAGAAAACCTGTTTCAATTAAGACACTCGGCATATATGTATTATGCAACACCCAAAACCCAGCCTGTTTCACACCTCTATTATTTCGCTTCAACTTTTGAGTGAA
>JBBSLN010000396.1:0-3037 GCA_038255205.1 Flavobacteriales bacterium | reverse complement strand
GAGAATTGTCACGATGTAAATTATACGGAGCATGATGTTCATTTAGCATTGCAGCTTACGGACAGGGCTTTCTGCTTTGCTGGCATTCATTGAATGTCCAGCACGGAACCGCTGCTGATTTAAAAAACTGAAGTCGAAGTTATCAACAAAAAGCTAAATAGTAATTCGTCTGCCGGGATATTAGATGATAGCGATATACAGCTCATTATTACTACGTCTGCCAGCATAGCAGAAAACCCCCTGTTGTATGTTCGCCCCTTAGTCTTGGGATTTCAATAATATAATCTGTTTTCAAAGGGAGCGAAATGGCCTCGGAAGAATTGTTTGATTTAAAGGGATTTGCTAGCAATTAAGCGTTACATAAATCATGAAAATTGATCTTAGCCCAATGCCTTTAGAAATCTTAGTATTCAATTAATTGCAGATCAACGATCTTGTTTTCTTTGTTGAACTGTATCATGAACCCTGCTATCTCTTTACTAAATAAGAGCCTGTAACGATACTCCCTGGTATCATCACCTAGCTCCTTTCTGGAAAGCAACTCTGATTTTAAAAATTTGCCCTTTGCTTTGAAATGTTCTGAACCTTTCGCCTGCATTGTGCTATCCATGATCTCCACTGCTAATTCTGTCGTGAACTGTTCAGTACGCAATTTTTTTTCAGCCACATTATTGATAAACTCGTTTACTAGTTTTGTGATACCTGGTTCTTTATCCCTTATTGTTTTTAAACTGGCAATGCTTAACTCCGGCTGATATGATTCCATTATTCTAGTTGCAATTTTATTGACATTCGCTCGGCGAAGGTTTGCCAAAACGATTACGGAAAATTTTCTTAGCGGATATCTTTTGATAACTGTTGAAAATCCTTGCCAGTTGCCGTCGTGAGCCACTATTTTTTGGCCTTGTAATGAATCAATCCGCCAACCAAAACCATACGGATGAGTGGAACCGTCATTGAGCTTCACGGGAGACCACATCATTTCATAACTTTCTTCCTTCAACAATTTTTGGGCATTTAAACCCGCTTCCCATTTTGCCATATCGAGGGCTGTCAAGTACAGCGAACCATCGGCCAGGGTATTTAAGGAAGGGGATACCCATTCTTGATTCTTCAATTCGCCATTGACAAGTTCGTAGCCCGCAGCCCGGTTCGGTATAATGTCACTTTCAGAGATTACTCGGGCCGTCGTCATGCCGAGTGGCTCAAAAATGCGCTCTTTCAAAAATTCCCCATAGAATTTTCCGGTCACTTTGCTAATGATTATGCCCAGCGTGGCGTACCCCATATTGCTATATTCCGATTTCTCACCGACCGCAAATTTCAAGGGCACCTTTTTAAAAAACTGATACAAACTATCTTCGGTAAAATCGGATCTTAGGTTGACGTCGTAGCTCCGGTTAAATCCTGAAGTATGCGTTAGAAGATTTCTTACTGTAATAGAATCCCATGATGTAGCTTCAGGGAAAAATTTGGTGAGCCGATCTTCCAAACTTAGCTTGCCGTCTTCCACCAACAACAGTATGGCAAAAGCAGTAAATTGCTTACCAACAGAACCTGACTGAAAAATTGTTTCGGGCTTTACCGGCACACGGTGCTCGAGATTTGCAAAGCCGTATCCTTTTATATAGTCGATTTTTCCATCACGTACTACTACAAGAGAAAGTCCCGGTATGCGTTTGCTTTTCATTTCTGCATTTACTAATGAATCAACCTGCATATTTATTTTAGATGTAATTTTATTTTGTGCAAAGCTGTAGAAGCATTGCAAACAGAAAAACATTATAAATAATTTACTTTTCATACATTAAAATTATTGCTTATTAAATATTTCTCAATTTTGGTTCAGGTAACGCAATTTGCTACCTATCTATTTTTAGCATGAATGTTTAGTATCTAATTACTTCTACTTAAATAATAAAGCATATTCCGTATTCTATTTAAAGTGTTGTTTAAAATCGTGGTGTTAATATGGGATGCTGTGTCCAAATAGAGTGACATACAACGGTAGGGCTTGCTGCTGTGCCGGAATTCATTGAACGTTCAGCCCCCAACCGCAGCCCGATTGAAAAACTAAAGTTGAAGTTAAGAACAAAAAGCTGATTGTTATTCTTCAGCCCGAACAACTGCTGATAGCGAAAGAAAAGATGATGATTTATTCGTCAGCCGGCATAGTAGCAAACCCCTTGTTACCAGCCGTTTTTTCTTTCCACGTCATATTTGTAGGGATTTTCAGAGTCCATTTTTCCGTTGTGATAAATTAAAAATTCAGCGTGTTTGTCATCAAGTTTAATTGTTTCAATTTTATTAATTCCTATTAAACAAATGTCCCCAATATGAAAAAGTTGTTTGTCAAAGATTCCGAACCTTGTTTGTGTAATATTTATGATTTCACCGCAAGCTAAAAACCCTCCTGTCGTAACAGATATTTTATTGTTTTCGTCAAGTTTTCTTTCATATACAAGTTGTCCGAGTATAAGTGTCAAAATGCTTAACACTAATAAAGGTGTCAAAAGAAATGCGGTTAATATTTTTCTTCTTGTATTTTTAAACAAAGCGAAAAATAAGATTGTCGAAAAAATAAACGTCCAACTGATTGTTGAAAAGGTATAAAGTCCTTTTAAGCTGTAACCATAAAGTCCAAAAACTCCAAATGTCAAAAACAAAATTGTCGTTGCGATTAACATCCTAACTACTACTTTTTCAATTTTAGGAAAAGTCGTCTTAGTAAGAAGTGGAATACAATTCAGTCCAATTATAAGTCCTATGAATATTATTATCGCTGTCATTCGGTTATGTCGTCATAAAATGGCTGGTAACGGTGGGGCTTGGCGATGGCAGGGAATTTGAAATTCGTCCGCCCGTAACCGAAGCCGATTGAAAAACAAAAGTTGAAGATAACAACTAAAAGCCAAATAGGTCTTATGTATGAGTTAAAAGAGGTTTCTGCTAAAAGGATAACTTTAATTAGCAAAATTTCTTTTAAACTTAAAACAGAAAACCTCATGAACAAAAGTAACAATTTAGACTTTAGCGG
>JBBSLN010000395.1:0-3061 GCA_038255205.1 Flavobacteriales bacterium | reverse complement strand
GCCCGGATGAAACTATTGCAAATCAAATGATTGAAAAAATTAAAGCCATCAGAAAAGAAGGCGACACCATTGGTGGAACGGTGACATGTGTGATTCAGAATGTACCGATCGGGTTAGGTGAACCCGTTTTTGATAAACTCCACGCCGAACTCGGTAAAGCGATGCTTTCCATCAATGCAGTCAAAGGTTTTGAATATGGGAGCGGCTTTTGCGGTGCGAGGATGAAAGGAAGTGAGCATAACGACCAATTCAAAGCAGATGGCACAACAAAAACGAATCTTTCCGGAGGAATTCAAGGCGGCATAAGCAATGGAATGGATATTTATTTTAGAGTTGCTTTCAAACCGGTCGCAACCATCATCCAAAAACAGAACACACTGGATAATCAAGGAAATATTGTGGAAATGCAGGGTAAAGGTCGTCATGACCCTTGTGTGGTGCCAAGGGCTGTTCCCATTGTGGAGGCGATGGCTGCGCTGGTTTTGGCGGATTACTTACTCCTGAGAAGGCAGGAGTCTCATGGATAAAAAGATAAAATTTGACAGTTTCGAAAATTAATTCTAACTATAAAAAATGAGATTCCTGACATTGCAGGAATTTAGCTTATGAAAAAACTAGCATTACACTGGAAAATTCTTATCGGAATGACGCTCGGTGTCATTTGGGCGTTACTATCGAGTGCCTTGGGCTGGAGCGAATTCACAATCGATTGGATTGACCCATTCGGAACCATTTTTATCAACTTATTGAAACTGATAGCAGTTCCATTGGTACTGTTTTCTATTATCAGCGGTGTTGCCAATATTGGTGACCCAGCAAGTTTGGGACGCATGGGAGGGAAAACCTTGTTGATTTACCTCATAACAACTGTTTTGGCAATTTCGCTTGGACTTGTTTTGGTCAACACCATCAAACCCGGAAAATTGATAGACCAGCAAAGCCGAATCGACAACCGCATCAGTTATGAAATCTGGGCATCTTCACAAGGGTATGAGATTAAAGATGGTGTCAACTATCTGCAAGATCCAAAATTCATGAATAGAGCACGGGAAATTTCCGATTTGACCAAAAGCGAGCTAAAAGAAGCATCTGTCAATGATAAACTTGAAACAGCGACCAAGCAAAAGGAGACTACACCATTACAACCTTTGATAGATATCGTTCCCGATAATTTTTTCTATTCACTTTCCAACAATGGCTTGATGTTGCAAATCATCTTTTTTGCAATCTTTTTTGGTGTCTGCCTGTTGTTCATTCCCACTGAAAAGGCGCAACCTGTTATTAATTTGGTGGACAGCATCAACGAAGTATTTCTCAAAATGGTCGATATCGTCATGCAGGCAGCACCTTTCTTTGTGTTTGCACTTTTAGCTGGTGTAGTTAGTAAGATGGCTGGTAATGATATAGGTAAAGTGGTTGAAATTTTCAAAGGATTGAGTTGGTATTCATTAACAGTTCTTGCTGGATTATTGATTATGATTTTTATTACGTATCCTGCGATTCTGAAAACCTTCGTCAAAAAAATACCTTATGCAGGTTTTTTTAAGGCGATGAGTCCTGCGCAGACCTTGGCGTTTTCTACATCTAGCAGTGCAGCAACACTTCCGGTGACCATGGAATGTGTCGAGCAAAACCTAGGTGTCAATAAAAAAGTGAGCAGTTTTGTTTTGCCTATTGGTGCTACCGTAAATATGGATGGAACCAGTTTATATCAAGCTGTTGCTGTTGTTTTCTTGGCACAATTGCACATGATTGATTTAACCATCGGTCAGCAAATAACCGTTGTAATAACTACCACTTTGGCTTCTATAGGTTCTGCTGCAGTGCCAAGTGCAGGTTTAGTGATGCTTATTATCGTTTTAGACTCTGTTGGACTGAATCCAGCTTGGATTGCGATTATTTTTCCTGTTGACAGAATATTGGATATGTTTAGAACTGTTGTGAATGTCACTGGCGACGCTACTGTTTGCTCCATAATTGCGGATGGTGAGAATATGTTGGATTACCATGAAGATAATGATCCTACGGAGACTTTTGAATTGGATTCATAATCTTTAAAATATGAAAATCGATAGTCCAATCGTATCAGTTGCGTGGCTAAAGAATCATTTGGAAGACCCAAATCTTGTAGTTCTAAATGCCAGTATCCCAAAAGTGACGGACCCTTCGGAAGAAATTTCAGAAGAAAAACTGATTCCGAATTCGCGCTTTTTTGACATCAAGACTAAATTCAGTGATACTTCGGCTCCTTTTCCCAGTACATTTCCATCGGAACCACAATTTACGAAACAAGCGCAACTTGTTGGGATAAACAAAGACAGCGCTATTGTTGTATATGACACTAAAGGAATTTATTCAAGTGCCAGAGCCTGGTGGCTTATTAAAGCGTTTGGCCACCAAAATATTGCAGTCTTGGATGGTGGGCTTCCAGCATGGAATAAGGCGAACTATGTTACTGAATCATACCGAGTTTATCAAGGTGAAAATGGCAATTTTGTTGGTTTTGTAAACAAAAGTGCCATGAAGTTTTTTGATGATGTAAAAATGGAATCTAAAAACAAATCCCACATCATTATGGATGCGCGTTCGGAAGAACGCTTTAAATGCCTTGTTGATGAGCCAAGGGAAGGATTACGAAGGGGTACGATTCCGAATTCCGTTAATTTACCCTTTGAAGATGTATTGGATGGATACTGTCTAAAATCTGCTGATAAGCTAAAACTTATATTTAGCGAATTGGCAAAACCAAATGACAGCATCACATTTTCTTGTGGCTCTGGAATTACAGCCTGTGTATTGGCATTGGGAGCTGACATTGCTGGTTATAAAAACATTTCTGTATATGATGGTTCCTGGACTGAATGGGGAAGTTTGACATCTTCATAAAAAAAAGCCTCAAAACTTAACAATTCCTTTTTAAATTTGATTTAAAAACTCATCGCGTGTTAGACATGCACTTAATGAGAATTGAAGTCGTTCCTAACTAACGGAAGCTAGGCTCCAACTGGTTTGTCTTGTCTTGAGACTTTATAATCTATTAATTTATACGCTTAAATTTTGG
>JBBSLN010000394.1:0-3084 GCA_038255205.1 Flavobacteriales bacterium | reverse complement strand
TTGCATAACAACAACGAAAGGATGAGCCCTGAAAAGTTCATAAACCATTTTTCTTTGTTGAGGCCTCAAGAAAGAAAAATGATGACTATTTTTAACAACGAAAATTAATTAAAAACGGTCAACTCTAATCAGGGAAGTTCATTGACTGTGCATGGTTATAAAATTTGATCATTTAACTAAACCACGCTGCAATGAAAGTACGGGGGTTTTTAAAACGGGACTGAAAGTCGCAAGTAAATATTGCCACGAATACACGAATATTTTTTATATCATTTATTCGTGAATTTGTGTTAAAAACCCACAGACTTTAATTGTTTTGCAACGTTGAAAATGCTGTAATTAAATTGGAGGGTTTTAAATTCTAAATTGAGACCAATAAACCTTTTGAAGTTAATTTGTTGAATTCAAATTTTCTTATTGAAATACTTTGCGTCTTTGCGTTTATGATTTTTATCCGCCAACGCATCAAAACATAAATCTTATTGAATTTTGAGCTGTTTTATTTATATTTTTCATAATATTTGGCAAAAAAAATCGGCAAAATCAAAACAACAAAAACTAATATTAAGTACATTAGGCGATTGAACATTAATTACCCTAAATATGTCCATTAAAATTACAGGAACTGGAAGTTATATTCCCTGCCAGATCGAAACAAACGAGAATTTTTATCAACATGAATTTTTGAATGCTGATGGCTCCTCGATTAATAGCCCCAATGAAATTATTGTTGAAAAATTCAAAGCTATTACAGGAATTGGCGAAAGACGCTATATCAAAAAGTCATTGGTCAACTCTGAAATAGGTTTTTTTGCGGCTCAAAAAGCAATTGCAGATGCCAACATTAATCCTGAAGACTTGGATTATATCATTGTAGCACACAACTATGGGGACGTCAAACATGGCGCTGAACAAAGCGATACCGTTCCAACTGTGGCATCTCGAATCAAGCATCTACTAGGAATTAAAAATCCTAAATGTGTAGGTTATGATATTCTTTTTGGATGTCCAGGATGGATTGAAGGTGTTATCCAAGCAAAGGCATTCATCAAGGCAGGCATGGCAAAACGCTGCATTGTTATTGGTACTGAAACATTATCGCGAGTCATTGACAAACACGATAGAGATTCCATGATTTATAGTGATGGCGCAGCAGCAGTCGTCATAGAAGAAAGCAGTGATGAAGGTGGAATCCTTGCCCATGAAACAGCCACTTATGCTCTGGATGAGGCTCATTTTATCTACTTTGGTAAGACTAATCATCCAGATATCACAGACCAACGCAGATATATAAAGATGTATGGTCGAAAAATTTATGAATTTGCCATAACCAATGTTCCTAAAGCTATGAAATCCTGTTTGGAGAGCAGCGGAATTGACATCACAGATCTCAAAAAAATCTTAATCCATCAAGCCAACGAAAAAATGGACGAGGCCATTGTCCATCGTTTCTATAAGCTTTACGGTTTGCAAATGCCAGAAGGAATCATGCCGATGACTATTAATAAGCTTGGAAATTCCAGTGTCGCCACCATCCCAACTTTATATGATTTGATTTTGAAAGGCGAATTGGAGGGACATAGCATTCATAAAGGTGATGTCGTCATGTTTGCCAGCGTAGGTGCAGGAATGAATATTAATGCGCTTGTCTATAAATATTGAGAATGTACGAGAAGACGTATCCAAATAAACGCTACAAAAACACCATTCAATTTTTAAAAAAACATGTCCCTGCTTCCGCTTCAATTTTAGATCTGGGAGTTGAAAACCCGTTTTCCAAAATCATGGAGGATGAAGGTTTCAAAGTAAAAAATACAAAAGGAGAAGATTTAGATTTGGATACTGCTACCATTGAAAATTCTGAAGCCGACGTTGTAACAGCATTCGAAATATTTGAGCATTTATTATCACCTTTGACGGTTTTAAAATCTATCAAGGCCGATAAAATAGTGGCAAGTGTCCCATTGAGATTATGGTTTTCTGAAGCCTACAGGAGCAAAACTGATAAGTGGGACAGACATTATCATGAGTTTGAAGATTGGCAATTCGATTGGTTACTCGAAAAAGCGGGATGGAAAATTGTGGCGAGAGAAAAATGGACAAATCCAACAAAAAAAATCGGTATCAGGCCTACATTACGATGGTTTACTCCTAGATATTATATAGTTTATGCGGAAAAAGATTCAAACACCAATACTTAAGTGTCAATTTTCAAAACGTAACAAATAAGTTTAACTTTGAACCTTAAACTTAAAACATTGAACTTTTCAATCATCATCCCAGCTCACAACGAACAAGATTCCATTGGATTGACTTTAGAATCATTAGCAAATCAAACCTTATTGCCAAAAAAAGTGGTGGTCGTGAATGACAATTCATCCGATGATACTCAAAAACTAGTTGAAGAATTTACAGCAAAATATCCTTGGATTTCTTTGGTCAGCACTATTTCTTCGAACCAACATTTACCCGGATCAAAAATCATCAATGCCTTTTATAAAGGTTATGAATCATTGGATGAAAACTATGACATCGTCTGCAAGTTCGACGCTGATTTGATTTTTCCTCCTAATTATTTGGAACAACTTTCAAAACATTTCAATTCCAATACAAAACTAGGTATGGCAAGCGGATTTTGCTATATCGAAAAAAATGGTAACTGGGTTTTGGAAAACCTCACAAGAAAAGATCATATTCGAGGTGCTTTGAAAGCTTACAGAAAAGATTGTTTTCTGCAAATAGGAAAGTTAAAATCTTCTATGGGTTGGGATACTGTAGATGAACTCTTGGCAAAATTTCATGGCTGGGAGATTATAACCGATGAACATCTTCATGTCAAACACTTAAAACCAACTGGCATTAGTTATAATACAGCTTCCAAATATCTTCAAGGAGAAGCCATGTATAAAATGCGCTATGGATTTTTGATAACTTTGATTTCGGCTTTGAAATTGGCCTATAAAAAGAACAGTTTTTATTTGTTCCGAAATTACATGAATGGATTTTTCAAAGCTAAAAAGGGCAGAACGGAATTTTTGGTTACTGAAGAACAAGGAAAATTTATTAGAGATCTACGCTGGAAGG
>JBBSLN010000393.1:0-3127 GCA_038255205.1 Flavobacteriales bacterium | reverse complement strand
GATATTGATGCAAAAAATGTGTTTTATTACGAAGGTTATTATAGTTTGGAATTAGCGGATGTCTTTAGCCAAATCAAGAATTACGATATGAATTATTTTTTGAAAACTATTTTCATGATCAGTTGTGGCTATGAACTTTTGGGCAAACAGATTTTACAGTATCAAGATGACTTAAATAATTTGGAGGATAGACATTTGTTGCGTCAATATGAAGTTTCTGGTGTCCACGATGCGGCACGTTACATCAATGAAAACATAGAAAAATCAAGTACCATTGAAATCATTGCAAAAAAAGTAGGCTTATCTGAAGCAAAATTGCAACATGGATTCAAATTTCTTTATAACAACACCATCAACGGTTATATCAATGACATAAGATTGAATTTGGCCGCCAAACTACTAAGAACAACAAAGTTAAACATATCTGAAATTGTCTATAAAGTTGGATTGACAAGCAGAAGCTACTTCTCAAAGATATTCAAAGAAAATTTTAATTGCACGCCTACTGAATATCGGCTTAAGGCAAAGGACGAGGATTAAAAACAAAAAACCACCTAAAATAGGTGGTTTTCATCAATTACGTTTTTAATTAAAATTGATATCTAATTCCAATTCCAATATCGAAATCTAAATTATCATCTCTAAAATCGCTATTGCTCAAACCAAATTCAGGTCTGAAATCAAGCGAAATCATTAATGGAATATCAAAGTTGTACTCAATCCCGACATCACCAGCCAAAAAGGCGAAGGTGTAGTCGTCATCAAACTTATCACCATTATTGTTACGAAAATCATAGGAGTAAGATGCCACACCAGCACCTGGGCCAGCATACCAGTTAAATCCACCATCGATATTCCATACCCATTGGTAAAGACCAACAAGTTTAAAACCATCATAGTTTTTTCCGTTTCGAATTCCTAAATCAAATTCCAGACGATTGTTATCGCCACCTACAGCTCGTTGATAAGATATTTCTGCTCCGAATCCATCACTGTCTCCTAGTCGAAGACCGATAGCGTTGTCAGCAATATCTTGTGCATTTGTAAAAGCCACAAAGCCAAAAGAGGCAATTGCAATTAAAATTATTTTTTTCATAAAGTTGAGTTTTTAAGTTTTAACAAAAATACGATATTACATATCTGCGATGAGAAATATAAAGCAAAACTTCTGTTAAAATTGGTTAATTACATTTAAATTTAGACAAATTTAGAACCAATTAAATCCCATAGTTAACTTGAATGCAACAAACAGTAACACTTTCTTGTCGCCGTTAAAATCACGACTGAACGGCGAATTACATTTTGATGATTTAATCAGGTCAATTTATGCAACAGACGCTTCTGTTTACAGAAAGCTACCTATTGCAGTAGCGTATCCAAAAGACAGGCAGGATATCAAGCACTTGATTGAATTTGCTACAATAAACCGTACCTCTTTAATTCCTAGAACGGCTGGCACATCTTTAGCGGGGCAATGTGTCGGTGATGGCATTGTGGTGGATGTTTCTAAATATTTTACAAAAATTTTGAACATCAATGAAAAGGCAAAAACCGTCACAGTGCAACCGGGTGTTGTCCGTGATGAACTCAACAATTACCTAAAACCGTTCGGTTTGTTTTTTGGTCCAAATACGTCCACGTCCAATCGATGTATGATAGGAGGAATGGTTGGCAATAATTCATCAGGAACAACCTCGATTCAATATGGGGTGACGAGAGATAAAGTTTTGGAATTACAAGCCATTTTAAGCGATGGAAGCGAGGTTGTATTTAGTAGTCTTTCTTCGGAAGCTTTTAAAGAAAAAACAACCGTAAATACGCTTGAAGGTCATATATATAAATCAATATACAATGAACTCGAATCAGAAATTGTTCAAAATCAGATAAAAGACAATTTTCCAAAACCGGAAATCCACCGTCGCAATACTGGATACGCCATAGATGAATTATTGAAATCGAGTCTTTTTTCTGATGCTTCAGAGCCCTTTAATATGTGCAAATTATTATCAGGCAGTGAAGGCACTTTGGCATTTACGACTCAAATAACCTTGCAACTTGATGATTTGCAACCAAAGGAAAGTTTGATGGTGGCAGCACATTTTACGAGTATTGAAGCATGCTTGAATAGTGTAGAGATGGTCATGAAACATAATCTTTACACCTGCGAAATGATGGACAAGACCATTTTGGATTGCACCAAACAAAATAAAGCGCAATACGAAAATCGAAAGTTTATCATCGATGACCCGAAAGCCATTTTGATGTGCGAAGTGCGAGCGAATACATTTGAAGAAGCACAACGTTTAGCGACCAATTTAGTAGCTGACATTCAGGAGTCAAAATTAAGTTATGCGTTTCCAATGTTAATAGGAGAAGACATTGATAAAGCTGTCGAACTGAGAAAGGCTGGTTTAGGTCTGCTTGGCAACATGATTGGCGACGAGAAATCAGCCGCTTGTATTGAAGATACAGCGGTTGCATTGCCAGATTTGGCAAATTACATTAGGGAGTTTACCCAGCTCATGAAAACACATGACCAAAAAGCAATCTATTATGCACACGCAGGCGCGGGAGAATTGCATTTGCGACCAATCCTTAATTTAAAGACTAGTAAAGGAGTTGCTGATTTTCGTCAGATAACAACAGATGTGGCTCATTTGGTTAAAAAATATCAAGGTTCCATGAGCGGCGAACATGGTGATGGAATCGTACGCGCTGAATTTATACCTATTATGATTGGTGAGGAAAATTATCAGATTCTTAAACGCATTAAAACCGCTTTCGACCCAAACAACATCTTCAATCCCGGAAAAATAGTGGATGCGCTTCCGATGGATAAAAATTTACGCTACCAGCCAGATCGATTAGAACCGGAAATTAAAACCATACTGGATTTTTCATCATCCATGGGCATATTACGTGAAGCTGAAAAGTGCAATGGTTCAGGCGACTGTAGAAAACTCCCTGAATTTGGCGGAACGATGTGCCCAAGTTATCGAGCGACACGAAATGAAAAAGACACCACGAGAGCCAGAGCCAATGCGTTACGTGAGTTTTTAACGAATTCGGATAAAGCTAACAAGTTTGACCACAAAGAATTAAAGGAAGTTTTTGATTTATGCTTAAG
>JBBSLN010000392.1:0-3129 GCA_038255205.1 Flavobacteriales bacterium | reverse complement strand
CATTTCAGTGTTTTGCGTTGCTGCGGCTTTCACACCATCCGTCGGAAAGGCAAAATCACAAGGTGTGAACACCATGGATTGTGCATATTGAATGTCCATGTTGGACACTTTCGGCAAATTGCCTACGCTGCCTGCAATGGCGACATAACATTCATTTTCAATCGCTCTCGCTTGTGCACAGTGGCGAACACGAGAGAATCCATTTTGGGTATCGGTTAAGAAAGGGACAAAAAGAATGTCCATACCTTCGTCAGCCAAGATTCTGCTCAATTCGGGAAATTCTGAATCATAGCAAATCAAAATTCCAATTTTTCCACAATCGGTATCGAATGCTTTAATTTGATTGCCACCAACCATGCCCCAAACTTTTGCTTCGTCAGGTGTGACGTGTAATTTTTCATAACGCTCGGTACTTCCATCGCGACGACACAAATAACCAACATTATGCAAATGCTCGCCCACCATTTCCGGCATACTACCAGTGATGATATTGATGTTATAGGAGATGGCGAGTTTTGAAAAACGTTGGACGAATTCAGTCGTGTATTTGGCAAGCTCACGAATCGCTTCGGCAGTGGACAAATGGTTATGGTCAGCCATCAATGGTGCATTGAAAAACTCTGGAAACAGTGCAAAATCACTGCGATATCCCGAAACCGAATCGATAAAAAATTCCGCTTGTTCCATTACTTCATCCAAATCTTTATAAGGTCGCATTTGCCATTGTACCAATCCAAGTCGCACTACTTTTTTAATGGTGGACGCTTTTTTGTTTACCTTTTCATAATAAATGTTGTCCCATTCGAGCAACACGGCATAATCTTTTGAGGCCTTGTCGCCTTCAAGATAATTTTTCAAGATACGAGTGGGATGAAAATCGTTTGAAATTTGAAAATTCAAAACAGGGTCATGAATTTCCTTTCTGCGGACTTTATCAATATATTGTTGCGGCGTCAGTTCGTCCGAATGTTTGGCATAATTGGGAATGCGACCACCAAAGGCAACACCACGTAGATTCAAGCGTTCACAAAGTTCTTTTCTATAATCATAAAGTCGTCTGCCCAGTCTCAAACCTCTAAATTCCGGTTTGATAAAAACATCAATTCCATATAAAACGTCGCCATTGGACCTGTGCGTGCTAAAGGTGTAATTACCAGTAATATCCTTATAAGTATGATTATGGTCAAACGTATTATAATCAACAATGATGGAAAGCGCGCAACCAGCAATTTGTCCATTGATCTTAATGACCACTTGACCTTCTTGAAATTTATCAATTAAAACTTTGATTTGTTTTTCGTCCCAAATGGAATCAGGCATTGTGGTGTAAGCAGATCTCATTGCTTCCTGAAGTTCCTTGTAGTCTTTTAGGTCGAGGTATTTTAATTCAATGTTTTCAATGGTATCTTTCATAATGGGTAAAATAATAAAACGAGAATTTGTATGGAAATTAAATTTCGGTCAAAGGTAATATATAAAGTATGTTTAGTTTTTAAAACTCTTGGGAAATAACAAATAAAAAGACCTATTACTTTAAAATTTAAAGAATAGGTCTTTTCAAAAAAATAGAGACAATCTACTTTTTGTTTTGCTGTTTTTTGATGGTTTTCTTATCGCCATCGACTTTATTGGTTTCGATATTTCTATTTCCTGTTGGGTTCGTTGGAGTTTTCTGTTCAACGGTTCTTTCGAATTTTTTATTATCTTTTATAATTCCCATAGTTTCTATTTTTTAATTCTCATAAATATAAAATTAATAGGCTTAAACTGTATTAAATTCATCTTAAATTCTTTATATGTAATGGTTAAATTATGTTAAACCGTTTACTGCTAAATATTGATTTGCCTCAAGCCTTCATAAACAACAATTCCCACCGCATTTGCAAGGTTTAAACTTCTGACATGCTCGCTATAAAGAGGGATTTTAAATAAGCTTTCTTTATTATTTTCAAGGATTGATTTCGACAATCCATCCGATTCTTTTCCGAAGACTAAAAATAAGTTGTCATAAAATCGAATATCCCAATGTTTTTTTGTGCCATGACTGGAAAGAAAGACTATGTTTGCGTCCTTGTTTTTGTCAAAGAATTCTTCAACATTGTCATAATATATCACATTCAGATGTTGCCAGTAATCGAGTCCAGCGCGCTTTAAGCGTTTATCGTCAATTTCGAAGCCAAAAGGTTTTACTAAATGAAGGTTAGAACCTGAAGCCAAAGCCAATCTACCTATATTTCCGGTATTATTGGGGATTTCTGGTTCTATGAGAACGATGTTTAAAGGCATTTAATTTTTGATGTTTTTGACAAAAGATTCAATTTTAGAAACGCCATTATTGGTCAAATCCTTAATAAAAGCACTACCAATGATAGCACCTTTGGCGTATTGTGTTGCTTGCGTAAATGTGTCATTGTCAGAAATTCCAAAACCAATAATCTGCGGATTTTTGAGGTTCATGTCCGAAATACGCTTGAAATAATCGGTTTGCGCATCTCCAAATCCTGAACTCCCACCAGTGACACTTGCACTACTCACCATATAGATAAATCCGGTGGAAATCGAATCTATAAAATTGATACGCTCCACAGACGTTTGAGGCGTGATTAAAAACACGTTAATTAAACCATATTTTTCGAAAATGGCCTTGTAATCCTCCTTATAAACGTCCACTGGTAAATCAGGAATAATCAATCCGTCGATACCGGTTTCGGAACACTTTTTACAAAAAGCTTCCACGCCATATTGTAACATCGGATTGAAATAACCCATGATAATCAATGGAATATTGACCGATTTTCGGATGTCTTTCAATTGATTAAAAAGCACTTCTGTGGTCATTCCATTTTTCAAAGCTTGCGTTGAACTCGCTTGAATGGTTGGGCCGTCAGCCAGTGGGTCACTGAATGGTAAGCCGATTTCTATCATATCGACACCACTTTTTTCCAAGTCTTGAATGATGCTTACCGTATCTTCAATGTGAGGATAGCCAGCTGTGAAATATATGGACAATAACTTTACTGTGTCGCTGTTGGCGTTATTGTCTTCATTTAATTTTTGATTGATTCTGTTTATAATTTTTTTTGCCACGACTTTTCGAATTTTTTATTTTTTACTTTTTTATTAATTAAT
>JBBSLN010000391.1:0-3129 GCA_038255205.1 Flavobacteriales bacterium | reverse complement strand
GAAAATGTCATCATTATTTTTTTCATGTGCAGTATCAGCAGGTTCAAAATGGTTGAGTTTTGACACTGCAATGGTTTGTTTGAACCGTTTGGAACGCAGAACATCCATCCATTTGTTTTTGGCTATCTGATATAAATAGCCTTGCAAAGCAGTTTCAGTTTGAGGTACGAAGGAATCGTTTTTGATGTTGTTCCAAACACTTATGAAAGCTTCCTGATAGACATCTTTAGCGTGTTCTCTGGTACCACTGTTTTTTAAAACAAGGTGTTCAATTTTATGATAATTGGAGGTATATAGCGACTTTAAGGCTACCGAATCATTGGATTTGATAGCATTGACAAGTGTTGATTGTGAATCGATTGGTTGCGCTTGACTCATGAATTATAGCAATACACGAGAAATATACAATTAATTCGACATACATTGAACAACAGTTCTTTAAAAAGACCATTTTTACGACTAACTACTTTCGTATCACGTTTTTCACAAGCCAAGAGCCACCTATTAACAATAAAAGCACTCCTGCCCAAAGCATTAGATTAAATCCAGCAGTGGAATTTTCCATATCAAATTTAAAAATAGTTTTTCCAAACGTGTCTTTGTCGACTTTGATGTTTTTAGCCGCTTCGGGAAAATCAATCGTAAAGGTCTGCTGAATATTGCCTCCCAATTCTGGCGGAGTGCTTACCAACATGTATTTGTGGTCTGTGATTTCAGTAAGGTTCGCATCTTTCTGGTCTGTGTCGATGGTCCAATTCCCTCTCTTATCCACTTCACAGACACCATAAGCCATTAATGAAACATTGAAAGAGCGTTCCATATCGTTTTTTTCGAGCTTATAATCGCCGAGAAAATAAGCTGGCATAGAACGTTCGATTTCCCGTTTCATGATAGCTGGATTGTTGCCAATGGTCTGTAGCCAGACTTGCCATTGGGTTGCAGTCATGGTCATGGAGACATTGATTTTGGCATTGCCCAGTGAATCAATTTTCATGTCTATCTTTTGGTGTGTTTGACCAATGCCAGCAAATGTGACGATTAGCAACAGTATGGTAAGGGTGTGATTTAAAGTTCTCATTATCTTATACTATTAAAAATTGCGTTAATTTCATTTGATTTTTGGCTAAATGCGTTTTCTTTCGCACCGACAGCTACAAGGCGAATACCACTATTGGTTTTCAAACCTTTTCCAATCCAGTTGAAATTGCCTTCCGTTGACGATGTGATGCCAGTAATTGCATTTCCTTTGATCTGATATTGAATGTTCATTCCATAGTTGCTAAAATATTGGTTCATGATTTGCATGCCTTCCTCCATACTATTTGCAGGAATGTCATATACGGAAACGTTAACCACTTGGTCTGGCGAAATCACTTGTGCAGTAAGTATTGGCACCTCTGCATAGGGATGATTCTGTACCTGCCATCCATCTGGTTTGGTAAAAGACAAATTGTTGCTACCTGTGTTTCTATTGTTATTGTTTGGTGTGACATTTATATTATTGTCTGGAGTATTGGGAGCGTTCACATATTGCACAATTGCTTGGGATTGTTCAGTAGGTGAAAAATTTATTGCCAGCTTATCAACTTTTCCTTTCAAAAAATCATCATCGCCCATGTTCATGGATTCAAGGCCTTGACCTTTTAAAGCATCTATGTCCACAATGCTGTATCTTGGATCACCCTCTTGCGCTTTCTGAAAAAATTCTTGTAAATTTTTATAAGCTATTTGCAGCGCCTCTTCTGAAGAACTAATCTTGCCCATTCCTTCACCTCCGATGCCTGTGGCTTCAATTGCATAATATTGACCTTTGAATTTGATGCCTGGGTAAGCATGTCCGGGAACTAAAAAAATGACGGGTTCTAAACCAGCAGCAGATATCATGCTTGCATATAGAAAACTTAATTCTATACAAAGACCAGTATTGCCGGTTATGACTTCTCTTGGCAAGCGCATTTGTTGTGAATAGGATGCGATATCTCCCAATGACTGCGGAATTCCTTTAGCGCCACTGTAGACCATATGTGTCATAAGTGTAGCGTCATAGATACCAGTTAAAAACCGTAAAACATCTTTTGGGTCATTGCTGAATACGGTAGCTTCTCCTTTCAAAACTTTTTCCTGAACAGATTGAGTATAGTACTTCACGACAGGATCGTTGGGAGTTACGAAACAAGCCAACAAATCGACATTATCGTACCCATCAGCCCAACCTAAAATCTCACTTTGAGGTATTCCTGTATAGATAAAGTCATTTCGATCAGTAATTTTGAATGAAAATTCTTCTTCCACAATATCATCTTCAGAAGCACCATCCCATGAAATTTCAATCTGTGCTTTTTCAATCGAAGAGGTGGTCTTTTTAGTAATGTCGTCATTAAATTTTGGATAACAAGGCACCACCAATGTTTGTCCTGGGAACATTTCTCCAGAAACCTTCAATTCCGTCCATTCAATATATCCTGGTATTTGGTATCTAACCGTTACATCTTCAAGTGTTTTGCCTGTATTGTTTGTGAGCTTGGCTTTAAAGAGGTGATATTTACCATTAAAGGCCTCTGGATTTGCATAGACTTTATGGGCCGAAGGCATTATAAAACTTGCTTTTTGGATTTCTATATCCAAATCTCCAGAGTCCGCAGAGAAATTGAAAAGGAAGCTTCCTGCAAGAAGCAGTAATCCTGCAGAAGCGATGATAATTGGGATAAGTTTTGATTTCATTGTGATGATGGTTTAGAAGATTTATACCTTTATTTATTGGTACATCTTTTAAACTTTAAAATGTCATCACTTTTATGCATTATTTTTCGGAGGCAGCATATTTTTTCTCTAACTGAAGCATCATTTCATCGGTCATTTTTTCTAAATCGAATTGATGCTTCCAGTGCCAGTCTTTTCTTGCATAGGAATCGTTAATGGATTTTGGCCAACTGTCAGCAATCTGTTGTCTAAAATCGGGATTATAGGTAATGATAAAATCTTTAACGTGTTTTTGAATTTCGGATGCAATGTCCTTTGGCGTAAAGCTCATTGCGGCCAAATTATAAGACGAACGAATACTCAATTGATTCGCAGGCGCATCCATTAATTTGATGGTGGCATCAATGGCATCTTTCATAAACATCATTG
>JBBSLN010000390.1:0-3132 GCA_038255205.1 Flavobacteriales bacterium | reverse complement strand
GATTTACGATTTACGATTTACGATTTACGATTTACGAAAAATAAAAAATCCGAAGTTATTACCAGCCTCGGATTTTTTTATTTATGATGTTTTTTTTCTATTTTTTCGTGTAAACCATTGTTAAATCCTTTGTGTCCACAATTTCAGTGAAGCCTTCATTATAAATGTCAATGGCGTTTTCATACACAACTGTCAATTGGTTTCCACTAATAACTGCTGTCGTATTAAAGAGCGTGATTGAATTATTGTTTTGCGTATAAATTCCAGCTATACCAATAGTGCCCTCTGTATCACAATCTACATCAAATGAATAATTATCTGTAGTACCATTAACCAGTGAAATATTAACTTGAGGATTATAAGTTGAATTGGAAGACACTGTACCATTGGATTCAAATATCAATGTTTCATTGTTATTACAGGTAGCTTCATTTAAAAGATTGTTACTAGCAATTGCATCGTTATTTAAATCTATAGGAATGAAGACAGACCATGTTGTCAATTGCCATGAACCTACAACTGAAGAATCAGAATTTATATCATCTTTAGAGCAAGATGACAAAAAAGCAAAAACGAATATAAAATATAGGATTGAAATGAATTTTGTCATATTTGGGGCATCAAAAAATTCAATAATCGTAAAAGTATTGAATACCAAACGTTTTCATACTAAAAATCCGACAAGAAGGAATTAAATCAAGATGAAATTTAGAAATGATGGTGATTTCTAAAGTGAAAACACTTCGACGAACTCCAATCTTACCATGCCATCACTATCTATTTTGGTAAGTTCCACTTTATGTAATGTATTGACTAATTCCGGATTCCAAGGTGCTTTAACCTTCACGTAATTTTCTGTGAATCCATGGATATATCCTTCTTTGTTTTCACTTTCAAACAAAACAGTCCTAATACTTCCCAATTGGCTTTCATAAAATTTTCTTCGAAGCTTTGCAGACAATCCACGCAACATCTTACTTCGTTTTGCTCTCACATTTTTTGGCACCACACCTTCCATCGTTGCTGCCTCCGTATTATCGCGTTCAGAATACGTGAAAACATGCAAATACGAAATATCCAATTGATTCAAGAAATTATAGGTCTCCAGAAAATGGTCATCCGTCTCTCCTGGGAAGCCTACAATAACGTCGACGCCTATGCAAGCATGAGGCATCACTTCCTTAATTTTAGAAACTCTGTCTCTATATAATTCTGTCATATAACGACGTTTCATCTTTTTTAGAATAGCGTTGCTTCCACTTTGTAAAGGAATATGGAAATGCGGTACAAAGGCTCTTGATTTTGATACCAAATCGATGGTTTCGTTTTTTAATAAATTTGGTTCAATAGAAGAAATACGCAACCTTTCAATACCATCAACTTTATCTAATTCCGTGACCAAATCCAAAAAGGTATGTTCATGACGTTTGTTTCCAAACTCTCCTTTTCCGTAGTCACCAATATTGACGCCAGTCAACACAATTTCCTTAATGTTTTGTTGGGAAATTTCCTTGGCATTCTTTAGTACACTTTCCATCGTATCACTGCGTGAAATACCCCGAGCCAATGGAATAGTACAATAAGTACATTTATAATCACAACCATCCTGTACTTTCAAAAAAGCACGTGTACGGTCTCCGATGGAATAACTGCCTACATAAAAGTCAGCTTCTTCGATTTCGCAAGAATGCACTTCACCATGATTGTTTTTTGTCAAATCATTCAGGTAATCTGTAATTTTGAATTTTTCAGTAGCGCCAAGCACCAAATCGACACCATCCACATCTGCCAATTCCTGTGGTTTTAATTGTGCGTAACACCCAACCGCAGCCACAAATGCATCTGGATTTACCTTTTGGGCTTGTCTTACGATTGATTTAAAGCGCTTATCAGCATTCTCGGTAACGGAACAGGTATTTATCACATAAATATCTGCTTCTTCATTAAATTCCACACGGTCGAAGCCTTCATCAGTAAAGCTCCTAGCAATCGTGGACGTCTCTGAAAAATTCAGCTTGCAACCCAATGTGTAAAATGCGACTTTTTTTCTACGAATCATTGCTGTATTTTTACCAAGTTGGCAAATTTACAACTTAAAAATGATATGATAAAACTGTTATCACACTGTTTGAAACAAACATTTCGCTATATATCAATTAGTTGTGTTGTTGCCTCGTTAACCTCATGCGTAAATAATTCAAACACAAATTATGACCATTTAGTTTTTCGCTATAACGAACACAAAAATATCGGATCTCTCGATCCCGCATTTTCAAAAGATATTGCAGATATCTGGGCGACCAATCAACTTTTCAATGGATTGGTCCAAATGGATGACCAAATGAAGGTCTTTCCATGCATTGCAAAAAGTTGGATAATTTCTGAAGATGCATTGACCTACTCCTTTACGCTGCGAAATGATGTCACATTCCATAAACATAAATTATTTGGAAACGATTCCACTAGGACTGTAACTGCTTCTGATTTTGAATATAGTTTGAATCGCTTACTAGACAAACAACTGGCATCACCTGGAAGCTGGGTATTACAGAAAGTAGAAAACTTTAAAGCTGTTAACGATACGGTCTTTGAAATTAAACTTAAACAACCGTTTCCGGCATTTTTAGGGTTGTTGAGTATGAAATATTGCAGTGTTGTTCCAAGAGAAATTGTGGCCCATTATGGCAATGATTTTCGTTCAAACCCTATAGGAACTGGACCTTTCCAATTCAAACGTTGGGAAGAAAATCTGAAATTGGTTTTTAGAAAAAATCCAGAATACTTTGAAAAGGACGCTATGGGGCAACAACTACCTTATCTTGAAGCTGTATCCATCACTTTTTTACCCGACAAGCAAAGCGAATTCCTCCAATTTGCGCAAGGAAATATTGATTTTGTGTCTGGTCTGGATGCATCGTATAAAGATGAATTATTAACTGCTTCAGGACAGCTTCGTGACATATATGCTGAAGAAGTGGACATGATTCGTGGCCCTTATTTAAATACCGAATATTTAGCATTTTATATGGATTCCAATGTTCCAGAAATGCAATCGCAACTCATTAGAAAAGCAGTCAATTATGGTTTTGACCGACAAAAGATGATGATCTATTTGAGAAATGGGGTTGGAAT
>JBBSLN010000389.1:0-3153 GCA_038255205.1 Flavobacteriales bacterium | reverse complement strand
CAAGGTAACAATAGCCGCCTGATTCAATATTTCTGGGCCAGATTCCATATAGAATGCAGCAATGTAAATCAAAGGCACAAAGATGAAAGCTTGAGCTAAAATGTATAAGCCAAAGGCCATATATTGCGTATTTTTATCTTGGGTCTTCATGGTCATTCTTTCGGCGTAGGTTGTAACCAACATAAAACCACCAAGCATCAACAACCATTTAAAGCCTTCTGTCATTGATAGGGCAAATGTCACTATCGTTTCACTTTGAAGCAACAAGTATTCAAAAATGATAAAGATCAAAACCCCAATCGCAACATGCGCATAGGTTTTCTTATAAAATGCAACACGTTCTACATCAGAAACAGCATTTAACAAAATTCGATTATCTAAATGATTAAAAGAATTTTCTGTAGGATTTTCCATATTAAGTAAGTTTAAGTTAGATGCTAAAAATAGCTAAAAAAGTAAACCGAAAAACGACATATGCGTCGAAATTCGGTTTATGGTTTATTGATATATAATTATCGTCTTGATCCAAATACCTGAAGCCCCCAATATAACAGACCTGCCAATGCACCTATAGCAGCAACAAGATAGGTTCTTGCTGCCCATTTTAATGCGTCTTCTGAACCTTTATATTCTTCTGGTGTCACCATGTTTTTTGATTTTAACCAAGCCAATGCTCTTTTGCTAGCATCGTATTCAACTGGGAGAGTGATAAAACTGAACAATGTTGCCACCGCCATAAACCCTAAGCCAGCAACAGCAATCCAATACCCAAAACCAGCTCCCGCAGCTGCACCTAATAACAGCCCACCAATAACCATCCACTGTGACATATTTGAAGTAACGCTTACCAAAGGCACCAACGCAGAACGTAATTGTAAGGCTTGATAGGCTTGCGCATGTTGTACGGCGTGTCCGCATTCATGAGCTGCCACTGCTGCTGCTGCTGCGTTGCGTTGTTCATATACGGATTCACTTAAATTGACCGTTTTGTTTTTTGGATTGTAGTGATCGGTCAATTTTCCTTTGACAGAAATCACCTGTACATCACGAATTCCATTGTCTGCAAGCATTTTTTCAGCGATTTCCTTTCCGCTCATGCCATTGCGAAGTTGCACTTTTGAATATTTGGCAAACTTTCGCTTTAATTGATTGCTTACCAACCAACTCACCAAAGCGATGGTACCAATCAATACCCAATATCCCATTCCTATTCCACCCATTTTTTATTTGTTTTAAATTAGTAGTATAAAGATAGCAAAAAGTAAGCCATTTTGTAGATAGGAAATTTTGTCATATACTAAATTTACTTGCGAGCGTAGCATAGCAATATTTAAATTTTGACTTAAATAATTAATCTAACATTCTCACCGAAGTCACCTTAAATCTGTCACCTTCCACTTCTCCTGTAACTTCTGCTTTTCGAACGGCTTCGCAGAACCCCGTCTCCTCATCGTGCGCGTCGCCATAATCGTCAATCTCGGCGCCATCCACAAAATAGGATTTGCCATCTATGCGAGCCGCCAAATCACATCCCTCTTGAGAGGTCAGTCCAAATTGGCACTGTCCGCAAGACAATTCAACGGTTTGTATTTCAGCTTTTTTACAGGAGAAACATACTAACAGGACACAAATAAATAATACGTTTTTCATAATTTATATAAATCTTTAATTAAACTCATCATACGGATCGTATGAGAACCCAGTAATTTCGACCTCATCGATATCACCATCATCATCGTAATCAAAATTAGTGATATACCTTATCTGATTATCATCTACCTCTAAAATTTTCAATTTTAAGATTTGTTGCTCTCCGAAAAACAAATCAACAACGTCACCATGCAAATCCCATCTTAAGCCTGTGGAGCTAATTGCACATTCTGCACAGATATCACAATTGAGAACAACCTCTTCTTCAAAATCAAAAAACTTTCCTTCGCTATTGTAAAATTGAAATAAATCCTTCACACAATCATCTGTATGTCCGTACTGATAAAGTGTCCCATTTATTTTGACTGTATCGTAAGCCCATGAACCCACAATAGCTTCCAATATATATGGGTCTGGCGCTTCTAGTCTTCCATCATCATCTTTAGAACAACCGAAGATGATTGCAAATAAGTAAACGAATGCAATACTTTTTTTCATATTATCCAACTATATTAACAATCTTACCTGGAACTATAATTACTTTTTTGGGAGCACGGCCTTGTAATTGAGCGATGGTTTTTTCGTTTGCCATCACGGCGGTTTCAATTTCATCTTTGCTTAATTCTAAAGACAATTCCATCGTGAATTTCGTTTTCCCATTGAAGGAAATCGGATATTCCTTACTGCTTTCTATCAAATGGCTGGCATCAAATTGAGGAAATGGCGCTGTCGAAATTGATTCTACGTGACCAAATTTACTCCATAATTCTTCAGCTATATGCGGTGCGTAAGGGGACAACAATACTAATAACGGTTCTAAAATTTCTTTGCTCGTACATTTTTGGGCTGTCAGTTCGTTGCAGGCAATCATAAAAGTTGAAACCGTCGTATTGAACGAGAAGTTCTCAATGTCTTCTTCTACTTTTTTGATGGTTTTGTGGAGTGTTTTAAAAGCCTCTCCTGAAGCCTCCCCTAACCCCTCCGAAGGAGGGGAACTCTCACTCGAAACGTAGAAACTTCCGTTTTCGCCTTGATGATAGAGTTTCCAGAATTTTTTAAGGAAGCCGTGAACGCCTGTGAGACCAGCGGTATTCCATGGTTTGGCTTGTTCTAATGGTCCGAGGAACATTTCGTAGAGACGCAAGCTGTCTGCACCATATTGACTACAAACCTCTTCTGGATTAACGACATTTAACCAACGTTTAGACATTTTTTCAACAACTCTACCAACAGTAAAATAACCATGGTCTATAATTATTTTTCCATCGTCAGAAATAAAATCACCATCTTTAAACTCATTCCAAAATTTAACTTTTTGAAAATCGATAATTTGATCAGACGAATTAATGTTATTAACATCTGTTCTCATCGGATCATACCATATATCTAAACGAAATTCTCCATTTTCAACACCTCTTATTATATCCTTATCGACATTAAAAAATTCCATTAATATTACAGAACTGTCATTTCTTTCCGCTTCAAATACAGAACCATTATAAT
>JBBSLN010000388.1:0-3157 GCA_038255205.1 Flavobacteriales bacterium | reverse complement strand
TATGAACGTGCTGGGATTTGGGCGGAATTTGGAAAAATTGTGTGCATTTCCGTTGGCTATTTTAATAATTCAGGAGATATCAGAACGTTTAGAGTGACTTCTTTTGATGGTGATGAAATCAAAATATTAAAAGATTTTAAAAACCTTTTGTTATCACATTTCAGCCAAGCGAAACATTTGTTGTGTGCTCATAATGGAAAGGAATTTGACTTCCCATACATCGCACGACGTATGATTATCCATAACATTGAATTGCCTTATAAACTCAATCTTTTTGGTAAAAAACCGTGGGAAGTACCACATCTCGATACTTTAGAATTGTGGAAATTTGGCGATTATAAAACCTATACATCCTTAAAATTATTGACTAATGTTCTCGGCATTCCATCACCAAAAGATGATATCGATGGAAGTGAAGTTTGTCGTGTCTATTATGAGGAAAAGGACATCGATAGAATAGTTATTTACTGAGAAAAAGATACAATTGCAGTGGCGCAAATATTTTTACGATTGCGCGGCGATTCGATTTTGGATGAGAGTGAAATTAAGCATGTATAGGTACGAATGTTGGGTTTTTGTCCCGCAGAATTCGCAGATTTTCGCAGAATAGATTTTCTCAATTTTTGAAACTAATCAATTTAAAACGCTACTATGAACATTCAAAACAAAACAATCACAAAAGGCTTTATCATTTCAGGATTGATGAATCTTTCAGTCTTAATCTTTTCAAGATTCTTTACCAATTCGACTATTCCTGAATTTGACCCAGATGTGATGTCGAACTTTGGGTTGTTTATGATTGTACTCTGGGGATTGGCGTATATATCAGTCGCAAAAAATTACCAAAACGTCAAGTGGCTTGTTGGAGTTTTTGCTATTGAAAAATTTGCCTATGGCTTTACTTGGATTAAATGGCTTTTAAATAATAATCTTTCCGAGGTGTATGAAAAAGATACCATGGCTGGTTTGTTTTACTCAATATATGGTGTAAATGATTGGCTGTTTTTTGTGTTTTTCATGTTTGTATTTATTCGACTATTTAGAAAATGATTTTCTTTTGCCCGCAGAACTCGCGGATTTTCGCAGACCGTTCTGACATATGATTATTTGGGGAAATTAAATTGCAACCTTAAAACTCAACTTCAACTCGTCTCAGATATTCAAGACACATTCACCATGCAATTCTGCGAAAATCTGCGAGTTCTGCGGGAGAAATTTTTTTTTAAATTCCAAAACAAAAAAAGTCCAGACACAACATCGGGACTTTTCACTTGAATTTGAATTAGCCTTAACTAATTGCTTTAGAAATCGTTTTGCCAAAAATACCTCTTTCAGTAGTAAAACGAATTTGACAGACCGCAACTTCCTTAAGTTAACGGTATTGGATTTTGCGGACTAAAAAGCTGAATTAAAAATAATTTTTTAGGAAATTTTAACCGTTGTCAATAAAAGTTACATGGTTTCCGTGAAGTTATTTCATCTTATGATTTTACCTCGACTCTATTGAGGAAATTGACTACTTTTACCTTGAGTTATGAACAACGAAAAATTACTTACAGTTACGGGTTTATCGATTTCTTTCATTTCTGATCAGATTGAGAAAGAGATTATTCATTCCATTTCTTTTGAACTTTATAAGAATGAAATATTAGGAATCGTTGGGGAATCAGGATCAGGAAAATCGGTTTCTACATTAGCCATTCTGGGCTTGTTACCAAAACGCATTTCTAAAATCACCAATGGAAGCATCTTATTTGAAGGTTTTGATTTAATAAAAACAGAGTCAAAAGCATTTCAGAATATTCGTGGGAACGATATCTCCATGATTTTTCAAGAACCTATGAGTTCCTTGAATCCTTCCATGCGATGTGGTAAACAAGTTGAAGAAATTTTGCTTCAACATACGGAACTTTCAAAAAAAGAGGCCAAACTTGAAACACTTTCACTTTTTGAGAAAGTTAAATTACCTCTGCCTGAACGTGTTTATAAGGCGTATCCTCATGAAATTTCAGGTGGACAAAAGCAAAGAGTTATGATTGCGATGGCAATTGCCTGCAAACCAAAAATTTTGATTGCTGATGAGCCTACAACCGCTTTGGATGTTACCGTTCAGAAAGACATAATTCTGTTATTGAAACAACTTCAAGCGGAAGAAGACATGAGTGTTATTTTTATTTCTCATGATTTGTCGTTGGTATCCGAAATTGCAGACCGAGTGATGGTTATGTATAAAGGGGATATTGTGGAGCAAGGTTCGGTCTCTGATATATTTCATCAACCTCAACATACTTATACCAAAGCTTTATTAAGTTCAAAACCATCATTGGAGTATCGTTTAGAGCGATTGCCTACAATTAGGGATTTTATGGAAGGCACTCCAAAATCGGAGATTGTAACCTCTGAAAATCGTCAGAGAAATCACAGCCAGCTATATGCAAAAGCACCATTATTGGAAGTCATTAATGTAGAAAAAGAATACATCTCTAAATCGGGTTGGTTTTCAAAACCTGAAACTTTCAAAGCGGTTGACGGAGTAAGTTTTAAATTATATGAAGGAGAAACATTAGGTCTCGTTGGTGAATCTGGTTGTGGTAAATCCACATTGGCCAACGCCATCTTACAACTTGAAAAAGCGACCGCTGGGCAGATTTTATATCGAGGGACGAACATTATAAAACTACCGTCAGCATCTATTCGAAAATTAAGAAAGGAGATTCAAATCATCTTTCAAGATCCTTATGCGTCCTTAAATCCAAGGATTCCAATCGGCAAAGCCATTATGGAGCCCATGAAAGTTCATAATATAGGAAGTTCTGAAAGTGAACGCAAGCAAACCGTATTGGAACTGCTTCAAAGAGTTGGTTTAGACGAAAGCTTCTTCAATAGATATCCACATGAATTTTCTGGTGGACAACGTCAACGTATTGGGATTGCTAGAGCTATTTCGCTCCAACCAAAATTAATAGTGTGTGACGAATCGGTTTCGGCGTTGGACATTTCTGTACAAGCACAAGTATTGAATTTATTGAATGATTTAAAAGAAAACTTCGGGTTCACCTATATTTTTATTTCACACGATTTGGCTGTTGTGAAATACATGTCTGACCAATTGGTGGTCATGAATAAAGGACATATTGAAGAGATGGCAGATGCAGAT
>JBBSLN010000387.1:0-3159 GCA_038255205.1 Flavobacteriales bacterium | reverse complement strand
TTTATGTCTCTTAAAAGTCAAGTGCCTCAAATTGTAGCTATGGAATGGGGTGGAAATATCAGCGAAGAAAACCATCACCAAGGGTTCACCCATTGTTTCGTTATTTCCTATCGATCGATTCAAGATCTTAATGATTACCAAAAACATCCTGCCCACCTTGATTTTCAGCAAATCCTTAGCCCTCACATGGAAAAGGTTTTTGTAGTGGACTATTATTCCAACGATTGAAACTTAGCTATTTAAGGTTAGTTGAACTTTTGCATTTATCATACTTTACTTTTTACTCATCCTCAAGAAGAAATCTTTTGGGTTTTATTCTAAGGTGAATAAGACATTTAGTCTGCTATACTTATTTGTACTTGGAGAATTGATCAGCAAATTGGGTGTATGAGAAAGCTTTGGGCTTATTGCTCCTATTTCGCTTCAATCATATAACTTCCTTTTTTTGCCCGGTAGCATCAAACTATGATTAGGATCATGGAGACGCTGAATTCATTTGGGTCTGAAGCCAAGCGATGGATGTAGGCGAGCTTTTGAAGTCGAAATGTAAGATAAACTTCAAACTGATTCTTGCAGAAGAACTAAAGGGAAGCTATTTTAGGTCACTCTCAAGCACATTATCTTAAAAGCAAACAACACGTAAACCATGAAAAACTGGAGTAAACGAAGAGTCTTCAGAATTGTCTGGTTTAGCTTTGTGATTGTATTCTTTATTTGGAATTGGAATACCTTCCAGTCTCACAATCTTCCCCCAAACACATTCTCTAACTCAGATACGGTTACCATTACAGAAACTGAGGACCAAATCACTTTTAAGTCCAATGGCTCTGACAATAAACTTGAAGTTATATTTTTCCAGGGAGGCTTAACTGACCCAAAAGCTTATGCTCCGCTATGTAGAAAATTAGCTGAATATGGATTCACCATTCATCTCATAAAAATGGATTGGAGACTTCCTCAATATGACTATCAAAAAACAGCCGATTTGTTCAATCTTAAACAAGGGGACTTTGTCATTGGAGGACACTCACAGGGTGGTAAAATGGCAGCTCAATTTGTTTACGATAACCCCAAAATATTTAAAGGACTTTTCTTAATGGGAACGTCTCACCCCCGTGATATCGATTTATCATCACAAGATATTCCATGTGTAAAATTATACGCTGAGAATGATGGGCTCGCAAGTGTAGAAGAAGTAATGGAAAATGAAAATAAACTCCCTTTGAACACAGAGCTAGTTTTAATTGAAGGTGGTAATCATTCTCAATTCGGATATTTAGGACAATTGTTGATGGATAATTCTGCTAACATCTCTCTGGAAGAACAACAAAATTTGAGTTTTGAGATCTTACTAAAATTTCTGGTTGACATAAATAATAGCTTATAGCAGCACTATTGTTTGAACAGGAAGGTTTTAAAGAGATAAAGATAAAATGGTGAGTCCAACACGAACTAATGCGGCTTATTTGCAAAAGCATTTAAAGCTGAATTATCTTTATGAAGATTAAAGGCTGTATTACCCTAAAATAATTTTTTTAGAAATCCATCCAAAAATCAGTTAAAGTTTTACAAATCATGAAACCCAGTCTATTATTTGTCATCATCTGTTTGGGGATTACAGTTTACGCAAATGGCCAATCTTATCAGGAACATTTTAGGAAAGCAATGATTCTTCAAGAGGAGTCAAGGCTCGAAGAATCGGTATCTGAATTCTCTAAAGCGATATTTTATAATAGAGATAATCCCGAAGCTTACTATAATCGAGGTGTTGTAAGGTTACGATTATATGAGTTTTTTGAAGCCATTGAAGACTTTACCAATGCGATCGAACATGACCATCCTATGCTGGTTTTGCCAATTTCAAACCGAGCGACCACTTGGATGCAAATAGGCGAATACGATCAGGCATCATTAGATTTTAATAAAGCTATTTCTATTGACTCAACATTTTACCTAGTTTATTCCAACCGTGGTCTGCTAAAATATTATCTTAAAGATATGGATGGAGCGATGATAGATTTAGAAAGAGCTATATCTCTAAATCCGGAATATGCGAAATCTTATCTCAAAAGAGGTGTCATTAAACATGATAAAGGAGACATTCAAGGCGCATTGACTGATTATGAAACAGCAATTAAACTCGCTCCAGATTTAGCTGAATCATATAATAACAGAGGCAATATTAAAAAAGACCTTGGCGACTTGGATGGTGCATTAAAAGATTACACACGTGCATCAGAAAAAGATAACTATTTAGCAGACAGCTATTTCAATAAAGGTGTGGTTTATGGTATTCAAAAAAAATTTGAAAATGCAATCTCGGAATACTCAAATGCTATTAAAGCCAACCCCTATTTTATTGATGCATACATAAATAGAGGAGCTAGCAAAGCAAGAAGTTCACCACCAGATTATTTAGGAGCTATTATGGATTTTTCTAGGGCCATTCAATTAGACCCTGAAAATGCAATGTTGCACAATAATCTTGGCTATACTCGAGCGAATCTTGGAGATTTTGAAAAATCTATTCCTGATTTTTCTAGGGCTATAGAGTTTGATCCCACTTACGTTCTTTCCTATAGAAATAGAGCCAAATCCTTGATAAAGCTAAACCAATTACCGAGAGCATGTATGGATCTCAAGAAAGCAATCGAGCTAGGAGATGAATATTCGATCGATTTATTAAAAGAATTTTGTCAAGACCAATAAGTAATTTTCCCGCCTAGATGAAGTCAAATCTCATGGTATCCTTCTCCAACACATCCCCTACTCCTCCAGTTTGATTCAGGATTTTTTAAGATCAAGTAGAAGCAATGCACATTCAGAGTGCCGAAAAAAAGAAAACTGCCAAGATGATTAGCAGTTCTCCATGTGGCTGAATCCTGAATTAATGAAATGATTGAAGCAATGGCACGATTGAAGGAAGAGATTAAAAATCGATCCTGAAATCAAACTACCAAATTAATAAATCCTCCGGCAATGCTCAGCACAACAGCAAAAATTACAGCCCACCAGAACCCGTCAATTTTAAAATTGCTGACTAGTTTATCCACCAGCATAATCGCAATCACATAAATCACAAAATACAGCAAACCAAAGGTAAGCCAGTTAAAAGGCCATGCGAGAATTCTTAATATTCCACCCACAGTCGCATCAACA
>JBBSLN010000386.1:0-3160 GCA_038255205.1 Flavobacteriales bacterium | reverse complement strand
TACTCCACGCCGATAGAATCACAATAAATATTTTCAAGATGGATGATGATGTCCTTCAACTTTTTAGCTCCAAGACCGAGGATTTCACCGGCTGAAAACACTGTGCTTAAATCATCATTGGTCAAGTTGAAATTATGAATTGCCAAACTAGGCTCGTACTTACGTCGTTCTCGGACTGGATTTGTTTTCGTAAATAAATGACCGCGATTTCGATATCCATCTATCAAACGCACGACATTAAATTCCTTTTGCATCTGCTCTGGAATTTCTGGAGTGATGCAATTTTCAGCCAAGACGCCATTCAAATCTGCATTTTCAGAACCAAAATCAAATCCTTGAAAAAAGGCTCTCCAACTCGGTTCTACGGCGTCCGGGTTTCGTAAATACTGGTCGTATAAATCAGCGAAATAGCTTGTATGTGCTGCGTTAAGAAAAGAATATTTGTCCATTATGTGTTCTGAAACTTTGTAGTATGTTCAAATTTTTATCAAAAATACAACTTTTGCCAAAATGAACATTCGTTTTAGTATATTTATATGATATTATTGCATCTCTAAATTCTATCAATTGCCATGTTTTATTTTCAACAAAAAAGAGTTCTATTTTTTGCGATATTGTTAATGATTCCCTTCCTGTCGCTTGCCCAAAATCCCAATAATAGCTCGAGCGAATTTTGGAGACATGTTCGTTTTGGAGGTGGCATTGGATTAAGTTTTGGAGATGGCTTTTTTAGTGGCACATTGGCACCTAGTGCGATTTATGAGTTTAATCAACGATTTGCAATGGGTGTTGGTCTCAACGGCACTTATAATTCATTGAAAAATAGGTATAATTCAACCATTTTTGGCGGCAGCGTTTTAGGTTTGTTTAATCCAATTAGGGAAATTCAATTATCCGCAGAATTTGAAGAATTGAATGTCAGTAGAAATTGGGAAGACAGACTCGGGATTGCTGACGAAAATTATTGGTATCCTGCGCTATTTATTGGCGCTGGTTATAGAGCACAGAATGTAACAATCGGATTACGTTATGATGTGCTTTATGACAGAAACAAGAGTATTTATGCCGAAGCATGGGCGCCTTTTGTGAGGGTGTATTTTTAGAGAGAAGTCCATCCCTAACCCTTCCCAGCGGGAAGGGAACTGTTTCGCAATAAAAAACAAATAAATTTTTAGGAATGAGTAAAAAGTCCTTCCTTTTGGGAAGGATTTAGGATGGGCTTCTATTCCTGTAATGAACTTTTTGCCATTCACGCTTTAGAATCAGAAATGTGACTTGTTCGGATAGTTGCATCGCGTCACTTCCGTCTAATTGTCTGATTTTTGCTTCGGAAACGTCAATGATATAGAGCAGATTGAGATAATCCGTAAATTTATCTTGAATAAGTTTGTAAACTGTTTCGTGGAGTATCAACTTTAAACTGGTAGGCAAAACAGCGTCGTTGAATTCCAAGTTTATGTTGGCAAACAGCAAATCTTTGTTAAGTTGCTGGATGAGTTTTTTGTAAAGTTGGCGTTGATTGGCTTCAGTGATAACTGCTTCAAAGGTTGTAAGGTCTTTCATTTAAATAGATTTCAAAACTACAGTCATTTAAACTTGGATTCAAACCTACAAGGTTTTGAAAACCTTGCAGGTTACTTTACACGTTACGATTCATCAAATGTTCTCCGAATTCACGTAGTACCTGTTTTTTTTCATCGGAAATCGAGACGCTTTCCAATATTGAAAATGCTTTGTTTGTATAGTTTTTTATTTCTTGCTTTGTAGCATCTGCGGCTCCACTTGAAAGAAATAAATGCTTTGTGGTCTCGATTTTTTCGGTCGTGTCAGAGGGATTGACGCCGTATAAATGTTCCAGTTGCAAACGGTCGCCGTGATTTGAATTTTCTATAGCTTTCAAATAAAGAAACGTTTTCTTGTTTTCAATGATGTCGCCTCCCACTTGTTTTCCGAAGGTTTTTGGGTCGCCAAAAGCATCCAAATAATCATCTTGTAACTGAAATGCAATTCCGAGGTTCATCCCAAAATCGTAAACTTTCGTTTGGTCACTTTCCGAAGCATTTGCCACGATAGCTCCCATTTTCATGGCTGCACCCACCAAAACTGCAGTTTTATATTCTATCATTTGGAGATATTCGGGAATCTTAACATCATCTCGCGTTTGAAAATCCATATCGTATTGCTGGCCTTCGCAGACTTCCAAGGCTGTTTTGCTAAATAGTTTGGCCAATGCTAGAAATGTAGTTGCGTCATAATTTTCAAATAGCTGATACGCCATAATCAGCATGGCATCGCCTGACAAAATCCCTGTATTGACATCCCATTTTTCATGAACGGTGTCTTTTCCTCTTCGCAAAGGTGCAGCATCCATAATATCATCATGAATCAAGGAAAAATTATGAAATACCTCAACGCTCAACGCGGCGTTTAAAGCTTTTTTATGGTCACAACCGAAAATTTCGGCCGACATTAGCGTCAAGATAGGTCGTAGGCGCTTTCCTCCTAAATTGAGCATATAGTTAACAGGTTCGTATAACGTTTGAGGCTGTTTTGCAATCTTAAAATCGTTGAGATACTTAAGGAATGCGACTTGATAAAATTGTATTTGCTGCATGGCGCAAAAATAATGCAATTGGGTTGAATCTCTATAATTTTTTTGGATAAGACCTGTCAGGCTTTTAATTCCCAATCAAATGTTAAATAATCATTAAAACTTTGGAAACTATTTTTGTTTTTAAAGTTTCCTACCGTAAATTTGCACTTGATTATGAGAGAACAAATTATACAAAAATCGGCAGAATTGTTTTTAACCCTCGGGTTTAAAAGTGTGACGATGGATGATATCGCCAGTGAAATGGGCATATCCAAAAAAACCATCTACGTTCATTTTGAAAACAAGACCAAATTAGTTGAAGCAACAACTTTAGACATGTTTGAAATCATTTCGCATGGTATTAACGGCATCTGTCAATTGAAAAAAAATCCCATTGAGGAAATTTATGACATAAAGAATTTAGTGATGGAGCATTTAAAGGATGAAAAATCATCGCCTCATTATCAATTGCAAAAATATTATCCAAAACTTTTTAATTCCTTGAAGTCGAAGCAATATTTCGTAATGCAAGAGTGTGTTTCGGATAATTTGAAACGCGGAATAGAC
>JBBSLN010000385.1:0-3162 GCA_038255205.1 Flavobacteriales bacterium | reverse complement strand
TGGTTCACTTCATTTAAAAGTACCTTTGCCTTTGCAGCGTCCTGTGCTTGACTGGAAAAAGAAATTAAAAAAACGATTGCTATCAGTATATGTTTCATATTTAAATTTATATTTTACTTGAGTTGTTATTAATTTATTAATTTGATTTGCGTTCTGACTTAATGGCTCAATAACATAATAATTATTGAACTCATTTTTAAATGGTGTCATTTGCTAATAATTGATCCAGAGCAACCAAGTCTGGAACGAGAACTTGGCGCGCCTTACTGCCTTCAAACTGTCCGACAATACCTGCGGCTTCCAATTGGTCAATCAATCGACCAGCTCTATTGTAGCCCAGTTTTAACTTGCGTTGCAATAACGATGCCGAACCTTGCTGTGCAGTGACAATTACTTCTGCAGCTTCCCTGAACAGTTTATCTCTGTCAGCTATGTCTACATCAAGACTTGTGCCATTATCTTCACCTACATACTCTGGCAAGAGATAAGCATCTGGATAGGCTTTTTGATTGCCAATATAGTCAGTGACAGCTTCAACTTCTGGTGTATCCACAAAAGCACATTGAATTCGTGTCAGCTCATTGCCTTGGGTAAATAACATATCTCCACGACCTATTAACTGATCAGCTCCAGAATTATCCAAAATTGTTCTAGAATCTATTTTTGAAGTGACTCTAAATGCAATACGAGCAGGAAAATTCGCCTTTATGATACCAGTAATAACGTTGACCGATGGACGCTGTGTCGCAACAATCAAATGTATTCCAATAGCTCTCGCTAACTGTGCTAATCGAGCAATGGGTGTTTCAACTTCCTTTCCAGCCGTCATAATCAAGTCGGCAAATTCATCAACCACCAAAACAATATATGGCAAAAAGGCATGGCCATCATTCGGATTCAGTTTCCGTGCTTTAAACTTTTCATTGTATTCCTTGATGTTACGACATAGGGCGTTTTTCAGCATCTCGTAACGGTTGTCCATTTCGATACAAAGCGAATTTAAAGTATGGATAACCTTCGTATTGTCTGTAATGATGGCTTCTTCACGATCAGGTAATTTAGCCAAATAATGACGTTCTATTTTGTTGAAAAGCGTCAATTCCACTTTTTTGGGATCCACCAAAACAAACTTCACTTCCGCAGGATGCTTTTTGTATAAAAGCGATGTCAAGACCGCATTCAATCCAACCGATTTTCCTTGGCCTGTGGCACCAGCCATCAATAGGTGAGGCATTTTTGCCAAATCGACTACAAAGGTTTCGTTGCTAATGGTTTTACCAAAAGCGATAGGCAATTCCATATCTGATTTTTGGAATTTTTGCGACGCAATCACCGAACGCATCGAAACAATGGTCGAATTTTTATTAGGAACCTCAATACCAATAGTGCCTTTTCCAGGAATAGGAGCGATGATACGAATTCCCAATGCCGCTAATGATAAAGCAATATCGTCTTCTAAATTTTTGATTTTCGAAATACGAACACCAGCATTTGGAACAATTTCATATAAAGTGACGGTCGGACCAATGGTCGCTTTAATATTCGCGATACCTATATTGTAGTTGTTTAGGGTCTCAACAATTTTATTTTTGTTTTCTTCTAGTTCTTCTTGGTTGATGGTAATACTTTCGGAATCGTACTTTTTCAATAAATCCAAAGGTGGAAATTGGTATTTGCTCAATTCCAACGTTGGGTCAAATTGTCCAAAATCGGCAACCAATTTATTGGATAGGTTATCAGTTTCAGATTCTTCTTCTGCAATTTGCTCCACCTCAATTTCTACATCTTTTTCGGATGCTTTTGGAATTTCTTTCTCAACTGTTCTAGTTTGAAGTGTTGGCTGGGAATATTTTTCAATGGTTGGTTCTGCTTTTAATGGTGTCAAATCAAATGCCGATTTGATGTCTTCCGCTTCAGCACTCAAATCGTTATCAATAGCAGCGTATCCTGAATCTGCTTTTTCCAACTGATAATCATCCTTTAAATCTCTTTTTGCCGATTTAAACAAATCAACAAAATGCTGCCCTGTAACTTTAAAACGAATTGCTAAATAAGCAATCAAACCGAACGCCAATAGAAAAATTGTTCCTATGACCCCTATATAATCCTGAAAAAAACTGTTCATTTCAAATCCAATAGTGCCGCCAAGTGTATCGTACGTATGGGCAAAAAATCCAAAGAAAATAGAGAACCAAATAACAATCAATGTCCCCCAAATCCAATGTTTGCGAAGTTTTGTTTTTTTAAGATCGAGCGTGACGTAAATACCTGAAACGAAAAGTAATCCGGCAAAAATAAAAGAAGCAATACCGAATCCTCGGGTGATGAATAAATCACTGACCCAAGCACCTACTTTATTCAGCCAGTTTTCAGCCTTCACTTCTCTAGAAGCGATTTCGGTGAGTGTGCTTTGATCTGCTTTGCCAGTAAAGAAGAAAGATAAAAATGCAATGAACATTAGAAGACCAAGTATAATCAACAAGCTACCAAAAATGAGTTTTTGCTGACTCGATAATTTGAAACTCGGTTTCTTGATTTTAGAGGTTGTACTACTTTTCGTCGTGGTTTTCTTCTTCGCCATGCTTACTTTCCGCAAAAAGCGGAAATCTTTTAGATTTAATTTAAGATGCCCAAATACGTTAGAAATTGAGTTCTGCTATAACTCAACAAAAATACAAATTACTAACGTTTATCCTAACGGAATTGATAAGTAAATAGTATTCTTTTAAAGGTACTTATAAACATCCAACGTGTCAGAAATCTATGTGACGAAAGAATAATTTTCCTATATAAATAATTAAAGGATTTTTGGATAATAGATAATTATAGCAACTATAACAGAAGCAACCGAAGCAATAAAAACAGCACCCGCAGCAATATCTTTAATTCGACCTATACTTGCATGTAAATCTGGATGGATAAAATCGGCGATATATTCAATGGCTGTATTTATGCCTTCTATGCTTAGGATAAGGCCAATCATAGCAATCTGAAATAACCATTCGGTCGTGGAAATTTTAAAATAGAATCCAGCCACGGTAACAATCAATGCAATAACTAATTGAATCTTTATGCTTGGTTCCGTTTTACACAAATACAGTGCGCCATTAAAAGCATAGCGCACACTTTTAAACCTATTGATAAGGAAAGACTCTTTTTTAT
>JBBSLN010000384.1:0-3167 GCA_038255205.1 Flavobacteriales bacterium | reverse complement strand
TGGTAGAGCGCCACCTTGCCAAGGTGGAGGTCGCGGGTTCGAATCCCGTTTTTCGCTCCATACCAGTTCAAATTTGCTCAAGTGGTGGAATTGGTAGACACGCCGGACTTAAAATCCTGTGCCCATTAGGGCGTGCGGGTTCAAGTCCCGCCTTGAGTACAAAAGTCTTACAGAAATGTAAGGCTTTTTTATTTTCCAAAAATTTCCGTAATTTTAAGACTAAACTTAAAATTTAAAACAATGGGAAAATTCGAAATTAACAAAGACAAAGCTGGAAAGCACCGGTTTAATCTGAAAGCAAGTAATGGACAGATTATTTTAATTAGCGAATCATACGAGACCAAATCCAGCTGTAATAATGGCATTGAGTCCGTTCGTAAAAATTCACAAGATGATGCCAGATATGAAAGAAAAACAGCCAAAAATGGTAGTCCTTATTTTAATCTAAAATCTACCAATGGACAAGTGATAGGAAATAGCGAGATGTATTCAACAGCCGCGGCAATGGAAAATGGTGTTGCTTCAGTTAAAAAGAATGCGCTTGATGCCTCAGTTGAAGATAATTCTTGAATAAAAAAGTACTTGAAATTAAAAAGATCTGAATTTTTGAATTTCAGACCTTTTTTATGTTCAATTGGTGCTAAACGGAATTATAGTGAATAAATCATTCTGAATGTCACAAACCGCGGCTGAATAAAATACTCGTTTGAACTGACCGAAATGTTACTCGAATTACTCTGTGCTTGTGATTTGGTATCCAATAAGTTGGTCGCTTTTATTTCATATTCCAATTTTGCATCCTTACTTTTTCTGTAGGATAATGATGCGTTTAAAAATTCGAATGTGTTAAGAGTGCCATCTTCGTCACTTAAGTTATTATAGGAATAATCCGTTCTGAACGTAAACGTTTTAAATATTAAGGCATCAAATTCGATTGAAGGTGCAGAGGTAAAAAACTTATTACGAGTTGCGCCTTGATCATTATCGGAAATTGTGTATTCATAGCTTACTTCAACATTCGGCGCCGTTTTAAAATTGGTTCGCAAACTTGGTCTATAAGTTTGTCTAAAATTTTCATTTATCGAGCGTTCTCCTTGGATAAACTGATTGAATTTGGAGTAGTTAAAGTTGCCTCTCAAGGTCGCCTGCAATTTTCCAAAACGTCGTTGAAAACTTCCAAAAGCAGTTAAGTTTTCGTCCGCAAACCCAGAGTTAAAAGGCGAATTGGTTCTGATGACACTTTCAAAATTAGTCAGGTTTCGAATCTGGTCAATACTTTTGCTATAATTTATTCTTCCGAAAACGTTGGTGTAATTAAACATATTGAAACTAAAATAGGTAAGACTCACATTATGGGATATTGCATTTTCCAATGCCTCGTTACCTGAAAATAAAGAGTTGTAATTATTCAAGACTAAACCTCTCGCAAAATTGTTCACATCGGTGAATTGCGTTTGCATTCGATAGTTCAAATTGAGTGTCTCACTCTTTTTCAATTGGATACGCATGTCAAAATCCGGTAACACCCTAAAGAAATTGTCTGTGTATTTCTCCCCAAACTGTGTATTATTGGTATTGTAGGCGTGTGCTGAAATACCTGGAGTAATGGTGAAAATTCCAGTTTTAAACTGATAGTGCATCGCAGCATACAAATCGGTAAAATTGTAATCCGTGTCATTAGTATCCAAACCATCATTAAAAGTTGGAGTTGGGTCAAATGTCGAACCATCATCCAAATATTGAAAAATCTCACTGTTGAATTGTTGATTGCTCAAAATGGTTCCGAGTGTAAAATTGATATTACTCTTGGCGTTCAGAATATTCCAATAATCTAATTTGGCATCAAGTTGGTTCGTTTTCACACGTTTGTCTTGAGCAATATTAAAATTAACTTGAGAATCGTCCAATCCTAAACCATCCGCTGTGGATGCATAATTTGCTTTCTCCTCTATGATGGCATTGTAGAATGGGTCTTCATCCTGTATTAAATGTTGTGCCTCAAACGCAAATATATTGGTTTCGTTCAATGTGTAATAGTAATTTAAACTTTGATTGAAGCGGAATGGATTGATGTCTTCAAATTGGTTAATATTTCCAATGACAGAGGAAAAGAAATTTTGGTCCTGCGATTCTTTGGTCAATCGTCCTAAAACCTCATATTCTAGCTGATTGCTGGCGTTCGGTTTATATTTAGCCGCCAATTTTACGGTGCCTAAATCACTTTTTTGCTGCGTATTACTTTGGGTATCTTCATCTGGAATTCCCAAATCACTATTGGTATATTGAACAGAACTATTTTCTTGCAATTCGATTCTGCTACTGGAGAAAATTGCAAAACCACTGATGTCAAGAGTTTTATTTGGTGAATAACTAAAGTTTGCTGCACCCAACTTTGAATTGATGTCTTTGGCTCTATTATTTTGAAGACTTAAGAATCCAAGGGCGTTAGCGCCCAAATTGATATTGGTGCCACTCTGGCGACTCGGTGCTCTAAAACCACCGCCAAAATTAAAAAAATCACGACGTGAAAACGCCACTTCTCCTATATTGTTGAGATCGCCAATAAAATTGATGCTCAATTTTGGACTGTAATAAAATAGTTTAGGCTGGAATAAATACAAGCCATCGGTATCTGCAATACCCGAACCAGCTGTCACATCCCCAAACCAAAAGGCTTCTTTTCCTTTCTTAAGCTTTAGGTTGATAACAATGTTATCTTGATTATTAGTGACACCACTCAATTGCCCAACTTCTGCATAGTTTTTCAAGACTTGCACTTTATCCACAGCATTGGAAGGGATATTTTTAGTAGCCAATTTTGAATCGCCATCAAAAAAATCCTTGCCATCAATCATTACTTTAGAGACGATTTTGCCTTCGACTTCAATTTCGCCATCAGCAGTCACTTCAACACCAGGGAGATTTTTTAAGACATCTCCTAATTTCCGTTCGGTACCTTTATTGAATGAGTCTGCATTGTAGGTGATGGTGTCGCCTTTTATGGTGACTGGCATTTCGTAGGTCAATTCTACAGCATCGAGTGCGTTGTCATATTGAAGGGTGAAATCTCTATCAATATCAGATTCTTTCGTTGCTATAATTGCGTCGCCCGTTTTCATACCTATATAACTGATTTGAACTTTATAGGTGCCGTTTTTTCCTAAATT
>JBBSLN010000383.1:0-3169 GCA_038255205.1 Flavobacteriales bacterium | reverse complement strand
TGAATTCATCCACGAGTTAGTGGAAAAGTTGACCAATACCACTGTTCACTACAAACATGTTTATACGACCAATGAAGACCGTTATCTTGCGGTGATGCCCAAATTAAATAAGTTGCCGAAGCATCTACAGATTACAAGTTCGGAAGTTTTGGAGGAGTTGGAAGTTTGAAAAAAAGTTTCACGTTTATGGCTTCAAGTTTAACGATTTTGCAACTTGAAACAAGAGAAACCTTAAACCATAAACAAATAAACCTTGAATCTTGAAGTCTTTTTTCCTAACTTTAGTCATTCAAAAAAATAAACGATGAAAAAATTAGATAAAGACACGATTGAAGCAAAATTACTACAATTCCCAGATTGGGAGTATTATGATGACGCCTTACATGCTGAATTCGAATTCGACAACTTTAAGGACTGTTTTAGTGCGATGAGCCGTATTGCTTTTGAGTGCGAAGCCCAAAACCATCATCCAGACTGGACGAATGTTTATAATGTCCTGACCATCACCTTATCGACTCACGATGCTGATGGCGTCACCGAAAAAGATTTCAAATTGGCTGAAGCCATTGAAATGATTGTGGAAGTTCAAGAATAATTTGCATTATAAATTTCCTTTTTTTTAAATTTGCGCTGCAAGTTCAGAATTCAGTGTTCAAAATTCAAGGTTATTTGAACTAGCTTTAATAATCGTAAAGTTCAACTTGAAACGTTAAACCCGAAACTTGAAACTATAAACCACAAAATATAAACTATAAAAATGGGTAGAGCTTTTGAATTTAGAAAGGCACGTAAAATGAAACGCTGGTCGGCGATGAGCAAGGCGTTTACACGTATCGGTAAAGATATTGTCATGGCAGTGAAAGAAGGTGGTCCTGACCCAGATAGCAACTCTAGATTAAGAGCCGTTATTCAGAATGCGAAGGCTGTAAACATGCCAAAGGACAACGTGGAGCGTGCCATCAAAAAAGCCAGTGATAAAAATCAAGGTGATTATAAGGAAGTGTTGTTTGAAGGCTACGCACCTCATGGTATAGCGATTTTAGTAGAGACTGCAACCGATAATAATACCCGCACAGTTGCCAACGTACGCAGTTATTTTAATAAATGCGATGGTAGTTTGGGCACTTCTGGTTCTGTTGTCTTTATGTTCGACCATACCTGTAACTTCCGTATTCCAGCGGAGGGGATTGATGTTGAAGAACTAGAATTTGAAATGATTGATTTCGGTGTTGAAGAAGTCTTTGCTGATGATGATGGTATTTTGATTTATGCCCCGTTTGAGAGTTTTGGAGCAATACAGAATCAGTTGGAATCTCGCAATCTTGAGATACTTTCATCTGGATTTGAACGTATCCCACAAGTAACGAAAGCATTGACTCCTGAAGAAGCGGCTGATGTTGAAAAACTTTTGGAGAAGATTGAGGAGGATGATGACGTGCAAAATGTGTACCATACGATGGAGGAATCTTCGGAGGAATAAATAGATAGTCAAATAGATTTAATAAATGAGGTCGCCTAAAAGTTAATTTTTAGCGACCTCATTTATTGAATGCATAAAACTAGTACGTCAAAACATGGTTTTAATTTCTTCTTCGTAATCAAATGAAATATTCATTCACTCATCTACATTTTTTGGTACCATTACCCAATTTTTTCCCAACTTCTTTCCCAAAAATTTTTTCAGATGCCCTTATTATAGCCCAGTCTAAATGGCGTTATATTTTAAGTAGACTCATTTAAATATCCATCCATCAAAAAACTCAATATTTAAGCGAGGACCTGCTCCGCATGCGCCTTCGCTTTCACATTATCAATGACCTTTTCAATAACCCCTTTTTCATCAATCACAAAAGTGACACGATGGATGCCGTCAAAAGTACGTCCCATGAATTTTTTTTCGCCCCAAACGTCAAATGCTTTTATGACTGATAAATCTTCGTCAGCCAATAATGGATATGGAAAGTTAAATTTCTCTTTAAAATTGGATTGCTTCTTTTCGCTATCAGCACTTACGCCCAAAATAGCATAACCTTTATCTGTCAAATCTTTATAATTATCACGGAGATTACACGCCTCTGTTGTACATGTTGGTGTGTTTGCTTTTGGGTAGAAAAACACCACTAGTTTTTTACCTTTATAGTCTGATAGACTTACGGTGTTGCCTTGTTCATCTTTTTGTGAAAAATTCGGAGCTTTATCGCCTGCTTTTAATTTGGTCATAATGTTTTAAATTTGATTCTTTGTAAAAATACAATTATGACCAAAAAAGAAAAAGTGGATTTTGTTATATCTACGTTAAAAGAACTGTATCCCACCATTCCCGTTCCATTAGAGCATAAGGATCCATACACCCTTTTGATTGCGGTCTTAATGTCTGCACAAAGTACGGATGTCCGCGTGAATCAAATCACGCCGCTATTGTTCGCCAAAGCAGATAATCCGTATGATATGATTAAGTTGTCGGTGGCAGAAATCCGGGAGATTATTAAACCCGTTGGCCTATCACCTATGAAAAGTAAAGGAATTTATGGTCTATCACATATTTTGATTGATAAACACAACGGGCAAGTCCCAATGACTTATGAAGATTTGGAAGAATTACCGGCCGTTGGCCATAAAACCGCAGCTGTGGTATTATCACAAGCCTTTGGAGTTCCTGCCTTCCCTGTGGATACGCATATCCATCGCCTGATGTATCGTTGGAATTTAACAAATGGAAAAAATGTCGTTCAAACAGAAAAGGATGCCAAACGATTATTTCCAGAAGAACTATGGAACGATTTGCACCTTCAGATTATATGGTATGGACGGCAGTATTCGCCAGCCAGAGGTTGGAATTTGGAAAAAGATGTAATTACCAGGGCGATTGGGAGGGCATCAGTACTCAAAGCCCATCCTCAATCCTTCCCGAAGGGAAGGAAGTAAATATTTAGAACTACCAATATGATTCTCTCACTAAAAAGATACATCCGCCACAATTCCATTTCCTTTGCAAAGGGTTAGGGATAGGAAAAAAAAGTCCTGATGAGTTAACTATCAGGACTTTTCAAAGTTTAGTTCAGAAGCGCTTCAAACTTCATTTTATTACAATTTATAACACTTAAAGCCTTAGAATAATTCAAAAGAAAATCCACTGTTTCTTCTTTTGGGTTCAAATTGATTTGGGATT
>JBBSLN010000382.1:0-3169 GCA_038255205.1 Flavobacteriales bacterium | reverse complement strand
GTGGTTTCAGAAAATCCATTAAAGGTGTTATAGGTAAAATTATACACCGCATTATTTGGCTGACACACTGTAGCACTTGTGCTTGCGAAATCCATCAAAAATTCTGTAGTCACAATCTGAAAATTACTACTATTTACATTGTAGAAAATGTTACCCGATCCTTCAACCATAATACGTGCTTGATTCGTAATATTATTGGGAACAATAATATTATGGGCTCCATTATTTGGAACGCCAGAAGCTAAAACAATAGGGAAAGTTGATCCTCCATTTGTTGATAAACGAATAGTGACATTCTCGGTATTAACAGGCGCTAGATTCGTGTTGGCAACATTCCAAGTTACTGTCTGCGTAGATCCGATTTCCCAAGATACATTGCTATTTTGAGAGGTTACCACAAACGGTCCTGCGGTTGCTGCAGTCGTTACTATCATTCCGTCTGACGACGTCGCTGCTCCTCCGGCAAAATTATCTCTGACGGTTAAATTAAAATTCATAGTTCTTCCAACGGATGGTACAACCTCCCAAGTAGTAGAGGTAGCTCCCGTTAAGACGGTTGCCAATGGTGGCATATATCTGTCAGGTGATGCAACAGGTAATTTCGATCTAAACGCTGGTCCAGAGGTTGAAGTTGACACAGGAGGCATCGCCGCCGGTGTGGCGTCTAACTGCTCCCAACAATAAGTTAAACCACTAGGGTTATTACTATCAGTAGCAGATCCTTTAAGAATAAAAGGTGTTGATTGTGGAATCGTATAATCTGATCCAGCATTCGCTATAGGCGCGGCATTTCCAGTGTTTGTTTGTGCAGCACATTGACTCTGTCCTACTGATATATTGGCCCACATTTCTCTTATACTTTCACCATGAAAATAGTCATCACTATTACTTTGAACATTCGGGGCACAAATACCAGCATAGCCCATGATAGTTGAAGCACTTCCTGGCTCATAAGATTTAGCAGATCTTTGGCAATTGTTGTTTTGAGTGTGATTCCCACCATATTGGTGCCCAAACTCATGCGCTACAAAGTCAATATCAAAAGTATCGCCTACAGGCGCAAATGACCCTGTTACTCCTCTCGCTTTTCCTGACCCACACGGTGAACCCAATTGAGCTATTCCACCTCCACCAGTACTAAAAACATGACCAATATCATAGTTACTAACACCAATATTGGCATTACAAGTAGTTTGATTTTCATTTAGCATTGTATTACCACTATTATTAGTATAGGGATCAGTCGTTGCATCTAAAAAAATGACATTCGTATTGTTCGGAACAAGGACCATACGAATCGCCACATCTCTTTCAAATACGCCATTAACACGGGTCATGGACGCATTCATTGCTGCCATTACTCCTGCTACTGTACCTCCGTGGAAAGTAGCATACTCCCCTGTGCATGCCAATGCCAAACGGAACGTTCTTAACTTACCATCATTAGCATTGCGATTGGCAATAGAAGTTGCTTCGTCAAAATCAGTATTTTGAACAATTGATTCTGTTTCACATATAAATTGGGTGTCATTGATATCTTCCGCTGTCCTAATGTAAACACGATAGAACGCCAAATCTTCTGAATAAGGTTCAATAAAAACAGTTTTTTTATCCGAAAGCACCATACTACTTAATCCTTTTTCTGGAGATATACTAAACCTTAAAATGGCCATTGGATTTGTAATACCATGACCGATATATGATCTGATTTCCGGGAATTGTGCTTGCAATTCTGGAGCAAAGTTAGAAGACTCTTCAATTTTAAAAGATTCCATTTGTCCATCAATAGTTGGAAAATCTAGTATAATATTAGAGCTCGTGGTCCATCTTTGTGGAACACTCTGTAACTTGTCTTTAAAAACCTCAAGATTTAATTTGTAGTAACTTACAACCGCTGGCTCGTTTTGCTGGTAAAGTTTCTTTTTAGAAAAGACCTCAACATTGGTCGTTTTTGTCCAAAAAGATTCCTTTTTTTGCGCAAACATCGCAGCTGAAAAAAATAAAATACATATAAATATTAGGTTAAATTTTGGGTAATTCTTTTTCATCAGGAGAATTTAATTAGGTTTTTATTTCAAAATAATTCAGTAAAATACTTGATAGTTTGCTAAATTACAAAAATTTACAGCTGTACTATTATGAAAATTTTGCTTTGTATCTTAACAACCTTGGTTTTCTCCTGTAAAACATCAGTTATTGATATCCAAGCTACAAATGATGAAATTAAATCAAACCTAACTTCCAATTGTCCTAATGACGGTTCTTGTACTTTTGAGATTATCTCTAATTCTTCGATGCAAATTACGTCTGATGAAACTGGTGCATTGTATCCGAAATTTCTTAAAAGTGAATCAATGGTTCTGAAGTATGAATACAAAAAAAATGAGCAATCGAACATTGCAGATGATGGCTATAGCGAACTAATCTACCTTGAAATCAAAAAAGATGATTTAGAATTAGAACTAAAAAACTTCGAATTAAAACAAGTAAAGCTTCTATTTGCTAGGTTGTGTTTTTGCCGAGGAGAGACCGGGTACTTTGAAGTCACTGACGGTCATCTTTCTATATTTAAAAAAAATGATATAGATTATCAAATTGATCTAACTTTTAAAACTGATAAAGTCCCACAACTTATTAATCACATCTCTGAAACTTTCGTTTTAAAATAATGATTTTCTGCTTCAAATCGATAGTCCAAAACTTTGTGGCACTTCGACTATTGAGATTGTTTTAAAGTAAGTATTTTTACAAAAAAATAGATCAGTTGAAAAGCCATAACTCAATAATTTCTTTTCCTACGGAGTGTAGCGTTGTCACTATTGGCACTTTCGACGGTGTCCATATCGGTCACCAAAAAATCATCAAAAGACTTATAAAAGTTGGTAAAGAAAAGAAATTGAAATCTGTTGTATTGACCTTCTTTCCGCATCCTAGAATGGTGCTACAAAAAAATTCAGATCTAAAACTATTGAATACCATCGACGAACGTGAAGAAATCCTAGATTCTCTAGGATTGGACCAAATGGTAATAAAAACATTCACCAAAGAATTCTCCAATCTGTCAGCCCGCGACTTCGTGAAAACGGTTTTAGTCGACACACTTCAAGCCAAATACATCATCATCGGTTACGACCATCAATTTGGCAAAGACAGAAGCGCCAATATTAAT
>JBBSLN010000381.1:0-3171 GCA_038255205.1 Flavobacteriales bacterium | reverse complement strand
CTTCTCTTGTCTCTTGTCTAATTTCCTTATTCCCTATTCTCAATCCCCTTGTAAGCTTCAATAATCTTTCTCACCAATTTATGACGAACGACATCTTTTTCATCCAACATAATAATGCCTACACCTTCGACATTTTTTAATATCAAAAGGGCTTCTTTCAAACCGGAAATTGTTCGACGTGGCAAATCCACTTGTCCAGGGTCGCCTGTCAATAAAAATTTTGCATTTTTCCCCATACGCGTCAGGAACATTTTCATTTGGTTGTGGGTTGTGTTCTGCCCTTCATCCAAGATCACGAAAGCATTATCCAAGGTTCGACCACGCATAAATGCCAAAGGCGCAATCTGAATCGTGCCGTTTTCAAGAAATAGCGCCAATTTTTCAGCCGGAATCATATCACGCAATGCATCGTATAGCGGCTGCATGTAAGGATCTAACTTTTCTTTTAAATCACCTGGAAGGAAACCGAGATTTTCACCAGCTTCTACCGCTGGACGTGTTAAAATAATTCGTTTGACTTCTTTATTCTTTAATGCCTGGACAGCCAATGCCACACCAGTATAGGTTTTACCCGTTCCCGCAGGACCAATTGCGAAAACCATATCATTTTGACGCATGCTTTCCACCAATCGACGTTGGTTTAAGGTTATAGCTTTAATGAGCTTTCCTCCGACACCATGAAGTAATACTTCGTCGCTCTTATCGGACGTTGTATAATCATCTTTACTTTGGCTCGTGAGTACTCGTTCAATCATGTTTTCGTCTATCTTGTTGTATTTGATGTACTGTGCGGTAAGCATTTCCATGCGACGGTCAAATTCCTCGAGAAGATCTTCATCTCCATAGGCTTTGATTTTATTACCTCTTGCCACTATTTTTAGCTTGGGGAAGTATTTTTTGAGAAGTTCAATATTTACATTTTGTGCTCCGAAAAAGTCCTTTGGGGCAATTTCTTCCAGTTCGATTATTAGTTCATTCAAAAGCTATGGGTTTTATTAAATTATCTGTTTTGTTTTATTAGTTTTGTGCCAATGGTTCAGCGAACCAGTTTTTATCGTCGTTGTTACAAATCTAACTGAAAAAAACAGACATCGCAGACCTCTTTTATTTAAAATTCAAATATTTTTCAACAATAAGAGTTTATAAAATCAATAATCAACCTAACTAAAAAATCACTTTTTTCAATTCATGGCAATCATCACATTAACGACTGATTTTGGTGAAAAAGACCACTTTGCTGGGGCTATTAAAGGTGCCATTTATGGTGAGTCCGAAGACTTGAAAATTGTTGATATCTCGCATTCCATTCAGCCTTTTAATATTCTTGAAGCAGCCTACATCATCCAAAATGCCTATACGAGTTTTCCCAAGGGAACCATCCATATTATTGGCATTGATTCTGAATTAAATCAAGAGAACAAGCACATTGCGGTAAAGTTGGACGATCATTATTTCATCTGCGCAAATAATGGCATTATGAGTATGATCTGTGCCGAAATTACCGCGGATAAAATCGTCGAAATCAATATTCATGACAAGGTAATTACAAATTTTGCGACGCTTGATGTTTTTGTTAGGGTAGCGTGTCACATTGCTAGAGGTGGAACACTAGAAGTGATTGGCAAAGTAATTGACCACATCAAGCCCATAAAAAACATGCTTCCCTTTGTGAATGATGAGAAAAATCAAATCATTGGGAATGTCATTTATATCGACAATTACGGAAATGTCGTCACTAATATTAAGCGTAAATTTTTCGAGTCTGTGCAGAAAGGTCGAACTTATGAGATATTTGCAAGGAATTATAAGTTTAAGGAAATATACAAGAACTATAGCGATCTTGTTAACTTTGACCTCCCGATTGAAAACCGAAATGATGAAGGAAAGGGTTTGGTCTTGTTCAATTCGTCCAATTATCTTGAAATTGCCATTTATAAAAGTGATAAGGCGACCGTGGGAAGTGCAAGCACGTTGATGGGATTGCAGATGCGCGATACTGTGACCGTGAATTTTTTATAATAGGCAGTCTTTAATAGGCGGTCCTCAGTGGGCAGTTGGTAGTAGGTAGTTGGTGGTAGGTAGTTGGTAATGGATTAGTGGTAGTGGGTAGTAAAAAATTGGAATTTTTGATTCGTTAGTTTAGATCTGGGTTTTTAATATTAATAATGAAATTTGTAAGCACCAAAATTGGGCTGCTTACTGAATACTGACTACTGCTGACTAAAAAATATGGTAAGAATTGTAAAAATGAGTTTTGAGCCTTCTAAAATTGACACGTTTCTTGCTAATTTTGACGCCAAGAAGCATCATATCCGTAATTTTGAAGGTTGTACGTTTTTGGAGCTATATCGGGACAAGGAGAAAACGAACGTGTTTTTTACCTATAGTTTTTGGAACAGTGAAGCTGATTTAGAGAATTACAGGCATTCAGACTTGTTTAAAACAGTTTGGGCAGAAACGAAAGTTTTATTTGATGGAAAGCCGGAAGCTTGGAGTGTGGATAAAATTCATAGTTTGAAATAAAATAAGTAGGGACAGGTCGCGACCTGTCTGTGTAGAATAAAAAGCTTTGGGACAGGCGCGACCTGTTCTTTTAAATGAAATGTGTTGGGACATGTCGCGACCTGTCCGTACAGCATTGAATGCATAGAATCGTTTATTCGTGAAATTCATGTAAAAAAATAATAAATAAATGTTTTCCATTTTAAAAAAAGAAATCAATTCCTTCTTCGCTTCGCCCATAGGCTACCTGGTGATTGCGGTGTTTTTATTGCTGAATGGATTGTTTCTTTGGCTTTTTAAAGGTGATTTTAATATTTTAGATAATGGGTTTGCCGATATGTCAGCCTTCTTTCTTTTGTCTCCTTGGATCTTGATTTTCTTGATTCCGGCTGTGACCATGAGAAGTTTTTCAGATGAAAAAAAGCAAGGCACGTTGGAATTATTGCTAACGAAACCCATTTCGACCTTACAGATTGTGCTCGGGAAATATTTTGGGGCATTTCTCTTGATTATTATCGCTTTGATACCAACACTACTTTACGTTTTCACCATTTCAAAATTGGGAGCGATTGAAGGTAATTTAGACACTGGAAGTATTCTGGGGTCTTATTTCGGACTCTTGTTTTTAGTGGCAGCTTATACATCGATAGGCATTTTTGCTTCAACCTT
>JBBSLN010000380.1:0-3177 GCA_038255205.1 Flavobacteriales bacterium | reverse complement strand
CTGTTTTTTCAAGAAATTCAAGTTGGTATCCTTTTTTTAAAGCTTCATCCGTAAACGCTTGCCACTCATCAAGAGAATATCCTAGATTAAAAGTGCTAATGGTCTCATTTGTAAAACCACGCTCCTTGAAATAGCTTAAACCTATGGCTTTTCCTTGATCTGTTTTATTGAGAATCCGTTGAAAATAATCGTTGGCAAATTCGTTGACCAAATACAAACTCTCACGTTCATTGGCTTCTTCTTTTTGCTCATCAGTCTGTTCGGTTTCCTCTATCTCAATATTGTATTTCCTTGCCAGATATTTGATGGCTTCGGGATAGGTGAAATGTTCATGTTCCATCAAAAAAGTGACGGCATTTCCACCTTTTCCACTACTGAAATCTTTCCAAATCTGCTTTACTGGACTTACCATAAAACTAGGAGAACGCTCATCGGAAAAAGGGCTTAATCCCTTAAAATTGCTTCCAGACTTTTTGAGATTTACGAAATCGCCAATGACCTCCTCGACGCGAGCCGTTTCAAATACCTGTGCTATGGTGGATTGTGAAATCAAGAGTTGTGGGTGTTATTTTTCGTAAAAATAGTGTAAACTAATTTAAGTTGAAACTATACTGATAGCTTGTTTGACTTTGTAGAAAAAATAACCAAACTTCATTTAAATCTTGACATAAAATATTGAAACGATTTCATATCATTCTAGTTAGGAACAAGTCAAAAAAAAATCCTACTAATATTTAACATCCCGCTGAATTTTATAAATTTATAGAAGGAAAAAACAGCGGATATATTTAGACACCTCGGTTTTTGGCGGATTCTTTGATGATGAATTTCAAGATTTACCAAACCGCTCTTTGACCGAATAAAATATGGCGAATTCACAATCATCTTTTCCACATTGCTTGAGACGGAATTAAAATCGGCACCAGAAAAAGTCCAAATGCTGGTTCGTGGAATTGACAATAATGAAACGGAATTAGTAATTGAAACTGTTAATGCGGTTGAACTTGCAATGGAATATATTTCAGAGAAAGTCGTTGGTCAAACAAGTTATTCCGATTGTCTGCACATTGCGCTCGCAACAATCAGTCAAGCGGATTTATTGATAAGCTGGAATTTTAAGCACATTGTAAATATTCAGCGAATAAGAGGTTATAACGCAATAAATATTAGAAATGGATATAAACAATTGGGGATACGTTCGCCAAGAGACTTAATGGATTATGGAAACTAAAACAGAAAAAAAATTTGATGCCGTGAAAATGGCTCGTGAAATTAAAGACAAATTGGATGCGAAATTATCCAAGATGACAAACGAAGAAATCGTTGCTTATTTTAAAGAGCAACGGACAAAACCAAACCGCGTCAAGCCCAGTGCCTAGCCGTGTATAATCCATTGCTGGGTCTGTGTTTATCTAGAAAATTCTTCCACTCCCAAAAACGTGGCAGGAGGAATTTTCCGCCGGAGTTTTGTGCTTTTAATGGTTCGTGCTTTAACACTCAACGGCTCAAAAACATCAACGTTAAACGAAACCTCAAAAAAAGCCCATTCAATTCTGAATAGGCTTTTAATTATCACTAACTCAAAATTATCAATCCAAATCCCATCGTAATCCCAATGACACATTATTCTGCTCAACTGTTTGGTTTTTGAACAAATCATTCAAATTATATTTGGCATAAATACTAAAATCGCCAACACCTATGTAACCGCTCAAACCATATATGACATTCGTCGTATTGAAATCTGATTTAATCTTTTGCTTTTGATCATCGCCATCCTCTTTATATTTTAACTTTTGCTGAGTGCTCAAATTCAATCCTGCAAATCCACCAATACCTATCTTGAATTGGTCATCTGTAAAATATCTAATTCGGTTATCATAATCCTTCTTTTTTGAGGGTCCGAACTCAAAGTGCAATGGGATGACCAAGCTTGTTGTTCTGAATTTCGATTTTTTCAAGTCCAAAGGAAACTCCTCAAGCGATGTTTGATTGCCATCCTCCACGAAATATAGATTGTCCTTAACAGACAACTTATTCCATTGAAATGAAAGTCCATAAGTAAAACGTGTAAAATTCGATTCTTTCAACAATCGTGTGTGCCAAATCCAGCCCAACTCCGCAAAACTGGAACCTCCAATCTCATAAGGCGAATCGTCTAAACTTTGACCATCGATAATGGTATTATTCAAACCTACAGCAAATAGTAGTTTGTTTGTGGTTCTAATATCATATTTTGGTGGTGTGTTTTTACTCCGAATCTTTATTCCTGTTATACTACCGACACTTATCGATATCTGACTAGAATTTTCAGTTTCCTCGTTGTAATGTTGATCATTTCTACTTAACAATGCCACCTTGTTTTCAGCAATAATCCAACGATTTTCTATGTTTAGAGCATGTTTTTTTGCCGCTTCTTGCTTTAACCTTTCTGACTCTTCTTTGGTAATTTGACCTTCTTCGAGACGTTTATTAATTGCTTCAACTTCAGCTTTCAAAAATTCTTTTTCCTCTTTTTCAATGGATTCCTTTAAATCCTTAACCTTAATGATATTCTCATTTTTTTGAATAGTGTCCTGTGCATTGGCTTTACCACAAATTAGGCAAAGGCTTACCAGCACAACTAGTTTAGTGATTGTGTTCATAATTGTTCGTTTTTTAATTGATGATTAAATTAATTCTATCATAAGCTTCTCGACTACGCTCGAAGTGACAGACATAGAATTTTAATTTCTGCCATTTAGTTATTTCTCTCGGCAACTGCAGTTCTTACCGATTCATAACCCGATTGTAAAGCTTCAAAGACTTTACTCCTGAACGATTGTTGCAAGTCTTCTTCAACGTCTTGTAGGAGCGCCTTGGCATCAACAGTTCTAGTGTTTTCATTATATAATCTATTGGATAAAATTTCCTTTTGTGCTTTTTTAAGCAAACTATCAATTTCCGTATCTGAAACTTTATGCCCATTAGAATTGATTGCATTGATTTGTGCAACTACGTCCTGAATCTTCTGTTCTTCAAAGGTTAGTTTTGAAGCATTGATTTCAGCAAGCTTTTCGACGGAGCTTGGGGTGACAGGATTTTGCAATTCATTTTGTTGCGCTTGTACAACAGCATCCTGTTGAGGAAGCTTTTCAATTATTCCATTTCTTTCAGCAGATATCGTTTTAGTAAGCG
>JBBSLN010000379.1:0-3177 GCA_038255205.1 Flavobacteriales bacterium | reverse complement strand
TTCCCGCAATGACTTTCTGTTCTTTGACCTTTGTTTGTTGATATCTATTATAGAAATAGATGACATGAAATGTCGTTACAATTATCAAAGTAATCCAAAGTCCAAAGCTGTAGTGTCTCCAACGTTGATTTTGAATAAACATATCATAAGAAAAACCGTTGAAGACTGTATAATTGAATGCATTTAGGAAAAACAACCCAATCATAGTGATGGTGACAGATCCAACAATTCCTATAACAACTCGCTTAATGCTTTCTTCCTTTGCCCAATTGAGCTTTTCGAGATATGTGAAATAAAAATAGTTTGAATATCCAAGCAGAAAACCGTACAATTGATATAAGCCAAAATCAATCAAAAAGTCATTGAACGTATTATAATCAAATCCGTCTGATAGTACATTACCGATAAGATACACCCCACAGCTTATAAAAAAAGTGAAGTAGAGATTTTTCATGGATTTAAACATCATACGATAACAGCTATATTAATTAGTCTTCACACGAGGCTAAAACTTCTTTGGCTCGCTCTTTTCCCCAATTCGGATGAAACGAAGTTTCTGGCTTAAAGTTAGCAAAAAGTTCGATGGCTTTTTCCACATCCTCGCAGAATGGCTTGGTATCTTTACCAAAATATCTGGCGCTTCCCATGTTCCAATCAGCCCTTCCAAAGACCACCATCGGATTTTCAGGTGCCAATTTATAAGCCTTATTATACAACTCACTCACTTTTGAGGAATATTTCATGCCATAAGTCATACCGTCAAAGGCGACCCAGTTGGTATAAATTTGGGCCTGCATGACCAGCAAATCGGCATTGTCTTTACTCAAACCATTTGCCGTATTTAAATAGTCTTGAGCTTTGTCCAACTGTGCTTTCACTTTTTGTGGGTCTTTTTCATTCCATGTTTTTAGGCTGTTTAGTTGAGCAATGTAATAATTTGGCAGCCATTCATTGGGTTCGGCGGCTGCAATGCGCTCAAATATCTGTTCAGCTTCTGTCCTATTGTTAGCCTCCCAAAGACTGAATGCTTTTTGCATTCCTTTCTCATAATTAGTCTGTGCAGAAAGGGCAGCTGAGACTAAAAGTGTTGCGATGATGATTAAATGTTTCATGATATCTGTTTTAGTTTATGAAGCAAATATCAACCCTCACTCAAAGATTTTAAAAAATGAATGACCGAATTGAAGTATTTGATGGATGAAATGTGATTTTCAATACAATTATCTTTTAATTACCTTCGCAATTCAAAAGATTTCGAAATGAAAAAATCCATAATTCTATTTGTTAGTACCTTTTTAATCATGTTCAATTGTGAAAAACCAAAAGAAGAAAAAACAATAAACACTTATGTAGATGAACCACACTCCTATGCCAAGCCAAATGAAGCGGTTATCACACATTTGGATTTAAATATGAAAGTCAATTTCGACACACAAATTATTTCAGCAATAGCAACCTATGATATTCAAAATAATAATGCTTCGGAAATTATTTTGGATACTAAATATTTAGACATTAGTGATGTAAAAGTTGATGGAGAATCAACATCTTTTGAAATGGGTAAAATGGATGAATTACTGGGTCAACCCCTTAGGATTCCGATAAACAAAAACACAAAACAAATAGCAGTTACTTACAATACTACCGATAAAACAGAAGCCTTACAATGGTTGAATGCCCAACAAACTGCAGATAAAACGCAGCCATTTTTGTTCACACAAGGACAAGCCATTTTGACCAGAACATGGATTCCTATTCAGGACAGTCCACAAATTAGAATTACCTATGATGCCACTGTCAAAGTCCCTTCGGAATTGATGGCTGTGATGAGTGCCGAAAACCCAAAAGAAAAAACGGACGATGGCATCTATCATTTTAAAATGAAACAACCCATTCCGGCATATCTAATTGCCCTTGCTGTGGGAGATATCGAATATAAAGCCATTAGCGACCGAACTGGAGTCTATGCTGAAAAATCCATGATAGAAAAAGTGCATACCGAATTTTCAGATATGGAAAAAATGGTCGCAGCAGCCGAAAATTTGTATGGAACTTATGACTGGGAACAATTTGATGTCATCGTTTTGCCTCCTAGTTTCCCTTTTGGTGGCATGGAAAATCCACGACTGACCTTTGCCACACCAACCGTCATTGCTGGCGATAAAAGTTTAACGTCGCTTGTGGCTCATGAGTTGGCTCATTCATGGTCAGGTAACCTAGTGACGAACGCCACCTGGAATGACTTCTGGCTAAATGAAGGTTTTACAGTCTATTTTGAAACCAGAATCATGGAAGCGCTCTATGGGAAGGAACGTGCAAATATGTTGGCACTCATCGGACGTCAGGATTTGGCTGAAGAATTGGAATCACTTAAAGACTCGCCAAATGACACCAAGCTAAAATTGGATTTAAAGGGACGGAATCCTGATGATGGCATGAACAGTATCGCTTATGATAAAGGGTATTTGTTTTTAAGAACGCTTGAAGAAACCGTAGGTCGTGAAAAAATGGATGCATTTTTGAAATCCTATTTTAAAAAGAATGCTTTTTCAACTACAAATACAGAAGATTTCGTAAAATATCTCAACACAAATTTGTTGGAAAAGAACAGTATCACTTTTAACACTGACGAATGGATTTACGAGCCAGGAATACCTGATAATGCGGCAATCATTCAGTCAGATGCTCTTTCAACTGTTGAAAAGACATTGAAATCGTTTATGGATACCAACAAAATTGATGTCGAAGCAACCAATCAATGGACACCACAGGAATGGGTTCATTTTATACGAAATTTCCCGAAGGATATCACTGCAGGACAAATGCAAACATTGGATGATACTTTCGATTTCACGAACTCAACCAACTCTTACATCAACATGGTTTGGTACGAACAAGCTATCAATCAGAACTATAACGGGCACAACGTAAATGAAAAAATTGAAGAATTCTTAACCACTGTTGGAAGACGTTGGTATGTGACCACACTTTTTAAGGCCTATAAAAACAGTAATCGGGTTGATGAAGCTTTGGTAATTTATAAAAAAGCCAGAGCCAATTATCATTCTGTGACTGCGAATACGATTGATGAGTTGTTGGGGTATCAAGGGTGAAAGTTACTCATAAAGGCCCATAATGGATAGATATAAGTATATTAGTTGCGGATATAAACGAGTT
>JBBSLN010000378.1:0-3185 GCA_038255205.1 Flavobacteriales bacterium | reverse complement strand
GGTTCGTAATTTAAGTTATGTGTTATAGAGAAAGCCAACCCGAACGAGTTGGCTTTTTTATTGAATTAAGTTTATTTATTCTCCTTTCTGCCCATCTGCACTAACTATAGTAGCAGGTTTTACTGAACTATCATGGGCATTGTTATATTCTTCTAAAAGATTCATAGTAGCATTCAGCAAATCTTTCGTTTCCAATAAAAGGCTAAAATATAAAGTCGTATTCTTTGGGCTGGATTCTTCACTACGCGTACGCTCCACTTGTTTTTGGATTTTATCAGTAACCAAAGTCATGATCTCATGTCTTCTTCCTAAAATAATTCCTATTTCCTCAAAAGAGTTTGTTTCAAATGCATTACGTGTGTTATTAAAGAATAGCTCAAAACGTGCATCAATTTCCTTTAACTCCTTAATTTGGCTAAATTTCAGTTTCTTGTGATTGTTGTTGATATGTTTGTGACTAATCTTTGAAATATATTCTAAAGACTGCGCCATATCTTGCAAATAGCCGACTATATTTAAGTAAAATGTACTTGCTTCAGCACTTGGCTCTTCTAAATTCTTAATGAAATAGAAGATATTGTCATTCAATTCGTCAACTTCATTTGATAATTTATCAATATTTTTTTTGTTCTTTTTAAGCGCTGATAGATTCTGTGTTGCCAAGCCATTGATAGCACTAGTGTAGATTTTATTACCACGCTTTACTACATTGGCAATGTTTTTCGCACTTTCAATAATGACACCTTGTGTTGAGCTACTTTCTGCCTTTTGGATGCTATCAGCTTCTTTGAATTGTCTGGTTTGCTTCCTATGGGACATGAAGTTTTTAGTGAGCAACACAACAGCGAAAATCAACAATCCAGTTAAGGCATAACCTCTTCCATAATACAAGATGATGGCCATAATGGCTGCTGCTACAAAAGCACTGATGGCAGTAAAAAACCATCCACCAATAACATTCAATACACCTGCAACTCTATAAACAGCACTCTCACTGCCCCATGCGCGATCAGCTAGAGAAGAGCCCATAGCCACCATAAAGGTGACATAGGTTGTAGAAAGAGGCAATTTCATGGAGGTCGCCATTGAGATAAGGACACTAGCAACCATAAGGTTGACGGCAGCTCTTACTAAATCAAAAGCAGGAAGATCTTCCTTCTTGTCTAAAGACATCGTTACCAATGGTTTCTCAAATTGTTTGTTGATTTTTTCGTTTATGGAATTTGGTAAAATATAGGTTAGACTGGTTCCAATGACCGCAGTGCCTCGAACAATGCTACGAGATAAGTAGTTAGGTTCAAATCGTTCTTTCACTTCTTCTTGTCTTGATAAATCGACTGATGTTTTTACGACTGCTCTGGCTTTGCTTGAAAACCATAATGTCAATACCATAATCAGTCCTGCCGCGAGCAAAAGGAATGGTTGCGTTTGAATTTGATCTGCCAAGATTTCCATACTATAATTGGTAGGTAAAACACCACTGGCAGACCAAGCTTCGTACGAATTATAAGCTGCTATCGGCACCCCGATAAAGTTAACCAAATCGTTGCCGGCAAAGGCCATCGCAAGAGCGAATGTTCCTATGATAATGACGATCGTATAAATATTGACTTTAATAAGTTTAATGACCAAATAGGAAAGAATCGTCCAAAGAACGAAACCTCCAAAAATCAAGATGTAGGTATCTGCCGTAATAATATCCATGACATCAGAACTCATAAAAGCAGCACTTTTCAAACCTTTGATAAGTATGAAATACATAATCGATGTGATGGCTATTCCACTGAAAATTGCACCATACCAAGATGGTTTTTGTTCAAATTTAAAAGTCAATAATATACGCGATACAAATTGTACTACAGCACCAACTGAAAATGCTATGACAACAGAAAGCAATATACCGAGAATGATTTCTATGGCTTTTTCATTATTGATATATTGTCCTAAATCCAAAAGATTTTGAGCATCGTTCTGCGAAATTTTCAATATAGCCACACAGACTGCAGCACCTAATAACTCGAAAACTATCGATACTGTGGTCGAGGTTGGTAATCCCAGCGTATTAAAGAAATCGAGTAAAAGTATATCTGTGAGCATGACCGCCGTAAAAATGATCATGATTTCATCAAACATGAATTCTCCAGGATTGAAGATTCCTTTTCTAGCCACCTCCATCATGCCGCTTGATGACATAGCACCGAGGGCAACCCCTAGACTAGCAACAATAATGATTGTTCTGAATGATACTGCTTTAGACCCAATCGCAGAATTGAGAAAATTAACTGCGTCATTACTAACGCCAACTACAAGGTCTGCAACAGCTAAAAAACCAAGGGCGACTAACATGTAGATATAAATGTTTTCCATGAAGAAAATAACTTATTAATCAACAAATTTCATCTTTTAAATTGAACGAAATGTTACGCTAATGTTATGTTCTTTTAAAAAAAGAACCTGAATCTCGGTGCTACCAGCATAATTAAAGGATAATTTAAGGATTTGCAAAGTCGCCAATGTTAAATCTTAATATGACAAATTATTGAAATACAGTAAGTTACCATTTTAATGTTAAATTAATGTTACGTAAGTGTTGTTTTAATGTAAATAAATATATATATTTGTTAAGTAAACATTAATGTAAAATTCAAATAAAATGAAAAATATACTTATAATTGCTGTATTCCTTTTTACTTCCATCTCTTTTGCTCAAAAAGAAAGAACTTTGGAATTGAATAAAAATAATGATTTAATTGATGTGGTTTATTATCACGACAATGGAATGATAAGTCAGACGGGAAGCTATACCAAAGCTGGAAAACTTCACGGAGATTGGTTAAGTTATGACACTACAGGTAAAAAAATTGTGTCAGCGCAATACGATCAAGGACAAAAAGCTGGAAAATGGTTCTACTGGAGTGGAGACACTCTTAAAGAAGTAGATTACTCAAATAATGCCATTGCTAACATCAATGAATGGTCAAACAAGACCTCTGTTGCGGTTCGGGATTAGGTATACAAAACATAATTAAATCAAAAAAGCATCCATATTGGATGCTTTTTTGTTGTATATAAATAAAATTATTGTCTTGTCCAGCCAGCTCCCCAAGTTGCGTAGTCAGTTCCTGTACCATTACCATCTCCAGATAGGATGAAATCACCATTAATATTGAACATAACACCTGTAT
>JBBSLN010000377.1:0-3187 GCA_038255205.1 Flavobacteriales bacterium | reverse complement strand
GTAATTTGGTTGATTATCCGTATTAAGGTCGTTTTTCCAGCTCCATTTGGGCCTAGTAGTCCAAAAATACTGCCTTTAGGGACAGCGATGGACACTTCGTTTAGTGCCTTAAAATTCCCGAAATGTTTCGAAACATTTTCAGCAACTAATACATCATTCATAAATATTAGAATTGTGGAGATTACAAATTTGTGCTGTAAAGATATTAAATGTTAATGCTACTATTAGTACTAAAGGATATATTTTTAACTTAAACAAGATTCAAAATCCCACACGAAATGGTATAAAAGCAAAACCCACCCTTAATGAATTAAGGATGGGAAAAAATTGCTATGAAAAAGAAAAATACCACTAACGTTAATTAGTGATGTTCAAATATAGTGTTTTTTATCACAAAACCCATTTTCAGGAAAACATATCTTTCACTTTTTCAAAAAAAGATTTGTCATCACTATCTGGCTTCGGCGCAAAATGCTCGTCATTCTTCATATTTTCGAAGAATTCCTTTTGTTCCTTATTAAGTGTTTTGGGTGTCCAAACATTAACATGAACCAGCAAATCTCCTTTACCATAACCATTAATACTAGGAATTCCCTTACCTCGTAAACGCAATATCTTCCCGGACTGCACTCCAGAATCTATTTTAATACGCACTTTACCAGTAACGGTATCAATTTCCTTTGAAGTTCCGAGAACCGCATCAGGCAAGCTAATGTACATGTCATAATGTAAATTATCACCTTCCCGCTTTAAGGTCGCATGGTCTTCCTCTTGGATCGCCACCAATAAATCACCCGCAATTCCATTGCCTGGAGCATCATTTCCTTTTCCAGAAACTTTAAGTTGCATACCGTCCACAACGCCTGCAGGTATTTTGACAGAAACAGTCTCCTCTTGGGTTATCAGACCTTGTGCGTCAGCTACATCAGGTTTTTTGTCAATCATCTGGCCTGCGCCACCACAAGTTGGACATGCAGATGCTGTTTGCATCCTGCCTAAAATGGTATTGGTCACTCGCATCACTTGACCTTGTCCGTTACAGGTTGAACAAGTTTTATAGGTTGTTCCCTCTGCCTGTACTTTTCGCTTGACCTTTAATTTTTTCTCTACACCATTGGCAATTTCTTCTAGCGTCAGTGTGATTCGGATTCGTAGGTTACTACCTTTAACACGTCGTTGACCTCCGCTGAAGCCGCCTCCAAAACCAGAGAAACCCCCTCCTCCACTAAACGCACCACCAAATATATCACCAAATTGACTGAAGATATCATCCATGTTCATGCCTCCTCCGCCATAGCCACCACCTTCAAAGGCTTGGTGTCCGAATTGGTCATATCGCGATTTCTTTTCGGCATTGCTCAAGACTTCATAAGCCTCTGCCGCTTTTTTGAATTTAGCTTCTGCTTCTTTATTATCCGGATTTTTGTCGGGATGGTATTTCAGGGCCATCTTTCGATACGCCTTCTTTATCTCTTCAGCAGTCGCATTTTTAGAAACTCCTAATATGTCGTAAAAATCTTCTTTCATCAAATACTATATTCATTCCTCATAAATTCCATTGAATTTCCGAAGGAATTTTATCATTAAATTTTTTAAAACCCTGTTACCACTTTAGGAAATCGGATAATTCTATCACCCAATTTATAACCCTTTTCGACCACATCGATGATTTTTCCTTTCAGCTCATCTGATGGCGCGGCAATTTGTGTAATAGCTTCATGTTCATCGGAATTGAAGGCATCACCTTGTGCAACTTCAATTTTAGTCAATCCGTTTCTTTCTAACGTTGAGAGCAGTTTCTGATAAATCAAAAGCACTCCTTTTCTCAAATGCTCCGCTTCTTTATCATCTTCAGTGTGCAACAAGGCACGCTCAAAATCATCCAAAACAGGCAACATGGACACCATGACGTCTTGACTTGCTGTTTTGAACAGATCAATCCGCTCTTTAGCCGTGCGGCGCTTATAATTTTCGAATTCTGCAAACAAGCGCAGGAATTTATCTTTCTCTTTGCCCAACTCTTCCTTTAACTGCTCTTCAGCTGGCTGGTCTTCAACTTCTGTTGTATCTTCAATATCAAAATCGAAATCATCGTCTTCGATATTTTCATTGTTATCTTTCTTACTCATTGTTTCAATCACTTTATCGTCTGGTTCAATTTGGCAAAAGTACTGCCATTAATGATAAAATGTCAAAATGTCACGATATATTTTGAGGTTTTGGAAGTTTAGCTTTTATTTTATTAAAAATGATGACACTGCTTTCAATTCATCGATGTTGTCAAAAAATGAATTCATTTCTTGAAAAGATGATCACTTCAATTTTCACTTCAAAATATAAAGTAATGGCGTTTACGGTGTTTGGACTTTCCATCATCCTGTTTATCTCATTGATTTTTTTAGTCTCGCCAACTATTTTGGAACCAGAATTTTGGAACTCTATGGATTCCATGGGTATGCTTTTGGCTTCCATTTCAATTCTTATTTTTGGGAGTTTACCGATTTTAAAAATGAAGATTATACGTATTGAAAAGCATCAGTTAGTCTTTCAAAAATATGTGTTTGGCTCAAACATTCGAATGGTCAACCTCAAATACTACGACCATTACAAAACCGTCCTTGAAGAAAACGAGAATGGATTGTTTGAATCTGTTTGGCTGATAAAAGATGGAAAATTGGTGGATTCTTTTTCAACGTATCAATATGTTAACTTTACGGAATTAAAGTCGGCCATAAATCTTGAAAATAAGGGAGAATTGGACGCATCCCCAATGAAACAACTGCTCTGTCGTTTTGGTTCTAAAATTTAATGCGTATGATGGATTTGACTTTATAAAAAAATAGTCGAACTTCATTTAACAGCCGATAAAGTCAATTGAAGCTGACCTTATCTTGCTGTTGCCCAACATTTGAACTTATGCAGCCCGTAAATACAAGTATATTAAGGTATAAAACCAAAAAAGACCTAACATTTCTGCAAAGTCTTTCTATTGTTAAGCTCTTTCTTTGAAAGTTGTACCCTAAATATATTCTCTTGTTTAAAAAAAATTAATGCTATGACTCCTTCCTTTTTAATCCACTGAAGAATTCAAAACGTACCGTAATTGAGAATATGTAAATTAAAGATATAATAGTGTAATATATTTATAATATGAAGTTGTAATATGTACAACAACTTTTAACAAATT
>JBBSLN010000376.1:0-3194 GCA_038255205.1 Flavobacteriales bacterium | reverse complement strand
TTTATCGAAGCCATCAAACAGCGGCAACAGACCTTATTTGTTACGATGAGCTCCATTATGCACTATCAAAAAGAATACTTTTTATCGGGTGATGAAACCAAGTTGAAGCCTATGATTCTAAAGGACATCGCTGACGAAATAGAAATGGATGTCTCAACGGTCTCACGTGTTGCCAATAGCAAATATGTGGATACTCCTTACGGTACCAAATTAATAAAGGAATTTTTCTCTGAATCTATGACCAACGATCAGGGTGAAGAGGTTTCAACTCGCGAAATCAAGAAGATTCTGGAACTGACAATCGCTGACGAAAACAAACGCAAACCTATGACGGATGATAAATTGGCAGCAATCCTTTTGGAAAAAGGCTATCCGATAGCTAGACGAACCGTTGCGAAGTATCGCGAACAGTTGGATATTCCTGTGGCACGCTTACGCAAGAAGATATGATAGACCGTATCCTCAAAAGTATCTCCTTTATCTTTCATCCCATTATCATGCCTTTGTTAGGCGTACTTTTTTATTTTTCGAGAACGCCACGTTTCATTCCAGATCCCATTAGGCAGGCAAAGATATTTTCCATCACCATTTTGACACTTATCCTTCCGATACTTGTTTACTTTTTGTTGAAGACCCTTAAAATCGTAGAGAGCTTTCATTTAGAAAGTACACGTGAACGTATTGTGCCACTCATTGTAAATGTAGCAATTGTATCGCTCATTTTGTACCGAGTTTTACCAGCTGCCGAAATTGAAGAACTTTATTATTTCTTTTTGGGAATTCTATTCTCTACGCTGGCGTGTCTAATATTGGCTATTATGAAGATCAAGGCAAGTATCCACATGATTGCTTCAGCCGGTTTTTTTATGTTTGCCATTGCATTGAGCATTCATTTCAAAATCAATATCAATGGCACCATCGCCTTGATGTCAATAATTTTAGGTGCTATTGCCACATCAAGATTACACTCAAAAGCGCACACACCCATCGAATTAATCATCGGTTTTTTTATTGGATTGATTCCGCAGTTGATTGTTTTGAATTATTGGCTGTAAGTAGATATTAGACCACTTCATTGTTAGAATTAAGACAACAACAGACCAAAGCACACTGACGACTGATCACTATTCCTTGACCCTGGTCGTCACATGAAACAACGCATCTCCTTGATACACCAAAGAAGCTTCGTTGAGATTGATAATATAACCATCCACGCTTGATTTTACTTCATGATACACCTTTCCATAAGGGTCCGTAATTTGTCCCAAAACATCGTCACGCATAACGTGCGTATTGATTGGCACTAACGCTTTGAACATTCCAGATTGTTTAGCTCTTAACCACCTACTTTCTTCTACAAAAACGGTTGGCATTTTTGGAGGATTTGCCTTGAGTTTTGAATTCAACATATCATAATGTTCCAAAACCCTTTTCGCACCTTCCACACCCACCTTGGAAATGTTATTATCCACATAAAACGATTTACCGCCTTCGTACAATAAAATAGGTTTTCCTAAATGAAAGCAGGCACTTCTAAATGATTTGGAAATATGATTCGAATACAAGACAAAAGGTGAGCCAAATACTTTCGCCAAGTCTTCCAATTCTGGCTGATGTCTCACAATGCGCACTTGGGCAGCATTGAATCTGCTGGCGCCTCCAGTATGGAAATCCATCACCAAATCCACTTCAGGAAGGATTTCATTGACCAATCTGTAGGCAACACGGCTTGCCAAAGAACCATTCGGAAATCCAGGAAATACGCGATTGAGGTCACGACCGTCCGGAAATTGTCGTTTGCTGTTTAAAAAACCAAAAACATTGATGATAGGCATACATATAATAGTGCCTCGTTTTGGTTTGTTGATTTTTCGTGCTATGATTTGGCGTACAATATCGACGCCATTGATTTCATCGCCATGAATACCTGCAGAAAATAAGACAGTTGGACCCGGTTTTTTGGAACGTTCCACAATGACTGGCACTTCAATTTTAGTTGCCGTATGAAGTTTGGCAATGTTAAAATTGATTTCCATTGAAGTTCCCAAAGGTATTTCATGGCCTAATATTGTAATGATGTCTTTGTACTCTGAATTCATAAATCTCTTAAACGTTGCGTTCAATAAATCTGATGATACTTTTTGCGATGTCTTTTTTAGTGGCTGCTTCAATACCTTCCAATCCTGGCGATGAATTGACTTCGAGAATCAATGGTCCTCGAGAGGATTGTAACATATCAACACCACAAACACCAAGTCCGAGAGATTTAGCAGCTTTTAGGGCGGCATTTTCTTCTTCATCCGTTAATTGAATGATATCGGCTGTGCCACCACGATGTAGATTCGAGCGGAACTCACCTTCTTTACCTTGTCGTTTCATGGCGCCTACAACATTGCCATCTACGATGAATGCTCTGATATCTGCACCTTTGGCCTCCTTGATGAATTCTTGAACAATCACACGTGCTTGTAAGCCGTTAAATGCTTCCAAAACCGATTCGGCTGCGTTGTTGGTTTCTGCCAGTACAACTCCCAAACCTTGCGTACCTTCCAATAGTTTGATAACCAAGGGCGCACCACCCACATAGTTTATAATTTCGGCAACATCTTTAGTATAGTTAGAGAATACCGTTTTCGGCATTCCAAGTCCAGCTCTAGACAACACCTGTAAACTTCTCAATTTGTCCCTGGACCTTACCAAGGCTTGAGACTCCACAACGGAGAATACTTTCATCATTTCAAACTGTCGAACCACAGCAGTACCATAAAATGTCACGGAAGCTCCAATTCTTGGAATTATTGCATCGACTTCTTCTATCGGTTTTCCTTTGTATATGACTGCCGGATTTTTTTTCTCAATGATGATTTCACACTTCAATGGGTCAATAACTTGAACCGTATGTTTGCGTTGATTGGCAGCTTCAATTAAACGTTTTGTTGAATAGAGTTGAGGGTTTCGGGATAATATTACGATGTTCATTTATTCTTTTTATTATAAGATACATTTTTTTCGGTTACATCAACAATAAACTTTTTAGTCAAAAATTTTCTGCCTATCAGAATTGGATATTTCATATCATCGCGCGTGCTCAAGGTGAGAGTGATACTGTATTTTTTATCAAACAAGACAATTGTTGTCTTTACCTTGTAACGCTTTTGAATTAATCCATTACTACTCTTGACTTTTGCAGTTGA
>JBBSLN010000375.1:0-3206 GCA_038255205.1 Flavobacteriales bacterium | reverse complement strand
GTCAAAGAATGATTATCGTTGAAATCATATTTAAGTGAACTATTTCCGTAAAACCTGTTCGTTAATTGACCACTCTGTGCATTCTTTATAATCCAACGTGGGTTAACAATATCGTTACCTTGACGATAGTAGATACTTCCACCATTTTCTGGTAATTCGAATGGCAATCCGTTAAGGTCAACACTTCTTGGGGTAAAGAATACTTGTCCAAAAACCGATAGCCCAAAGTTGGCATTACCATCTCCCGCCGCAACCGGAGGTGTGATAAAATCAGTGTTGGCATAGTTTAATATCCCGGAAACCGTAAACTTATTACTAAGTTTTGCCCTTCCACCAAGAGAGAGATTATTTCTTCTCACCCGGTTACCAGGGGTAAAACCTTCGTCATTGGTATTTCCATAGTTGGCATTGTAAGTAATATCTCCATCTTTTGAAGCCCCATTGATATTTATAGAGGTCGTACTGACCCCACCTGTTTTAAAGAAACCTTCAACACTGTCATAAGGTTTATAATCATAACGCACTCCTTGAAATTGTTGGAATAATTCGTTTTCCCCACCTAGGAACCGTCTCAAAAACCCAGATGTTGAATAAGGGTGGCGTACTGTGCCATTTGCATCGATAAGTTGAGCAGGATCGTTTAGATAACCATCAACCCCTCCAGGTCTAAAAGCTGGACCATAGTTACTGAAGAACCATCCAAAAGACTGGTTAAAACCATTTCCATATTCATCCTGATAATCGGGAACCGAAGCAATTTCGTTAAAGAAATAAGATTGGTTGATAGTGATATCGGTTTTCTTGGGACCGCTTTTGCTACTATTGGCTTTGGTGGTAATCAAAATTACACCGTTTCTACCATCACTTCCGTAAAGAGTGGAAGCTGCAAGCCCTTTAAGAACACTGATGCTTGCAATGTTGTTGGGATCTATATCCAAGAAGCGGCTAGATCCTACGTTACCATCCACAAAGTTCCCTTGGGAGTTGGTATCACTGCTAAAAGGTACACCATCTACAACGAAAAGCGCTTGGTTACTACCATTGATGGATGTGTAACCACGAATCACAACATTGGTTGCAGATCCAGCAGTACCGTTTTGGGCTGTGATATCTATACCAGAAGCTTTTCCGGAGAGAACCCTCGCGACATCAGACTCTGGTCTTTGCTCAAGCTCCGCAGCATCTACTTCACTTACCGCGTATCCCAGAGCTTTTTTCTCCCTTCGGATACCTTGCGCGGTGACGACAACTTCTTCAAGCATCGCAGCATCTTCTTCCATGGTCACATCAAGAGTACTAGAAGCCCCAACAGTGACATCCTTGGCTTTAAGGCCCAAATAGGAAAAAGATAAAACATCTCCTGAACTTGCTTTTAAGGAATAATTTCCGTCAAAATCAGTTTGAGTGCCGGTAGTTGTTCCCTTTAATAAAATGTTAACCCCAGGTAACGGTAAACCAGATCGATCTGATACTGTTCCTGAGATTGTTTTTTGTTGTGCAAACGTTAGTTGCACGACAAACGCCAGTAATAGCGTTAAAATTCCACTTAACTTTGTTTTCATATTTAAATTTATTTGAATTAGCCTGTGCCAAAAGTCATAATAAAAAGTTAATAAAACAATAATATTTGCTTAAAATTTTAAAATACTTGTAAAAAAAACTCTTTAAAATCGGGATGTCAGGCTTAAATGGATTTTTGAGTCGGACAATCTGAACGGTAAATTTTCTGTTTTTCCGTTAGAATAGTTGAATTTAAACAATCCTGATTTAGTCAGGAGGCCAAAACCGAATCCAAAACCAATTAGTTTTCCTTTAGTGTCTGAAAGGTCATTTTCGAGATATGAACCGTCGATCACGCTGTGAACATATAAGCTATTGCTTACTCTGTAACGATATTCTGAATTGATGACAGCAAACAGATTTGCTGTGAGGCTGTTTTCTTCAAAACCTCGGATGGAATTGATTCCGCCAAATCGAATGAGTTCGTTTTCAAAATAACTGTCAGAATTTAAAACCGCACTTGTTAGTCTTATGAAAAAACTGTTTTTATTATTCAAATTGAAAATTTTGTGAGTTTCGAGCCCAAATTTAATCTGTGATACGTCAGCTCCCTCAAAAGTTCGATTCCCAGCGCCTGCCGAAATGTCGAATCGAAAATTTATGGGGAAAAGTCGATCATAACGTTGCCTTTTGGTATGGATGTAATTTAAGATATAGAATGTCGTTTTATAATCATCAACAAATAAAGAAATGTTGTCTAGCAAATTGGTCGAAGTCGATGCGTCGATACCAGCCGAAACCAGATTTTTTGGGTTTATCTGATACTGGACTTTGGCAGATTGGGAAACGGTTACGAAGGTGGAGTCCTTTTTAAAAATGTTTAGACCTAACTCTATGCCTAAAGGCGAGCCAAATAGGTAAGGTAACTTGGCATTCACGTCAAATGTTTTTTGTTCGCTTTCATCACTTTTGTAAACGAGTCGAAAAGATTCGCCATAGTTTAAGTTATTCAACAAATTTAAATTCAGATAACCATTGAACTCAATCTTATTGGTTTCTGTATTGGTGCCAAACCCTAAAAAACCATCAAAAGCATTACTTTTCTGCTTTTCGACATATATATATAATAAGGTGGAATCTTTGGTAAATAGAACTTCAGGTTCTTTAATTTGACTTGCAAAAATTAGATTCTCCAATTCAGCAGTTTTGTCTTTAATAGTTTTTAAGTTGAAAGGCTGATTAGGTTTGATTTTTAAATATCTATTTACGAAAGATTTTGGAAATTTTTCATAGCCCTTTACTATAATGGAGTCAATGGTTCTTTTTTGAAAACTTTCAGAGACGATTAGATCCGCATATAAAATGTCATCAACTTGTTTTTTGATATTGGTTAATTGTAATGTTGAAAATGGATCACCTTGATTTGAGAATTCCGCATTCAATAATTTGAGAGTTGACTCCAATTTACTGATATCGATTTCTACATAATTCTCTTTGATGTCTGTTGAAACCAGTTTCAGAATTTTTTTATTTATGAAATTATCAAAGTATATACGAATCGTTTGATATCGCTGTTTCAAATTATAGGATGCCAAATAGGAGGAGTCATTTTGCTTTTTTAAACCCAGCGGTTCATTTTCGATATAACCAAAATTGGTCAATCTCTGCTTTATTAAATCAACCTCGTCTTGAAGCGATGCAAAATC
>JBBSLN010000374.1:0-3211 GCA_038255205.1 Flavobacteriales bacterium | reverse complement strand
TAGATACGGCAAAGCGTCAATTAGAATTTGCAATTCGCAACCGCATCCAAAAAATGGTATTTATCCATGGTGTAGGAGAAGGTGTCCTCAAAATTGAATTGGAATATCTTTTTAGACGCTATGAAAACGTTAAATATTACGATGCCGATTACCAAAAATATGGTTTAGGGGCTACCGAAGTTTATATATTGCAGAATATAAAGACTTCTTAATTGAATATTGTTTTTGGACTGCGTGTTTGATTGGTAATGGAACTATCATCCAGTGTCCCAAAAAATAATTCATCCTGTGACAATTGGGGAATCGATAACAAGGTCATATCAATTGTTATGACATATATTTGTCGAATGCTATGGGCTCTATATTTGGTAGGGGTGACCGTTGCGGTTGTATTTATGTCAGCATTTAGATAGTCGGGAGTTGATTGTCCAGTTTCCGGATCAATAGTTGGATCTGAAATGTCGTTAGTCGGATTCAAATCCGGTAGAATATTTTCTTCATTACGAGTTGGAATCCCATCGCCATCATCATCGTTATCGAGGTAATTCGGAATACCGTCCATATCGGTGTCCAAGGCATTTAACAAGTTGTCATCTACATCGAAATTAACGAATTCATTAATGGTTTTAACATTATCGCCATCATCGTCGTCATCTAAATAATTAGGAACACCATCGTCATCCGTATCGTCATCATCTAAATTACCATTGCCATTGATGTCTTCAAATTCTGAAGGAATACCGTCGTTATCATCTTCCGTTAGCGTGGTTGTAATGGAAATATTTGCTGTGCCAGCAGCATCGTTCGTGATGTTCAATTGGGATGAAGGTATGTCACTGCAGAACGGATTGGCTGGTAAAGTGCTATAACTGCGGTAATTTAATTTGTTGGTGTTACCGTCCAAATTCACGAGAAGAGAAGGCAAAACCAATTCTACAAAGACAGAATCGGTATCGGTAAATTCGTATTCAATAAAATCTTCAATGCTGCGGTTAGCGATAAAAATGGACAAGGATTCTGGCGGATCTGATTTTATCTTAAAAAAAACTAATTCACCACAGGTTTGAAAGGTATTTTCAAAATCAAGGTCAATCGCAATCACATCGCCATCACTACAATTCGTTAATATAGTACCAATACAAAACAGTATTATAAAATTTCTCATTTCAGTCAATTTGGAAACAAAAATAAAGTATTTGAGAAGTAATATCGCAGGAAGTTGTGATTTATTTGTGCTATTTTTGGACTTTAAAAGTTGGCAATGAGCAGACAAGTCTATTTTGATAATGCAGCTACAACTCCCATGCGGGACGAAGTAATTCATCGTATGATGGAGGTAATGAAATCACACTATGGGAACGCTTCATCGTCCCATAGTTATGGTCGATCTTCGAAATCTTTAATCGAGCAATCGCGCAAGACGATTGCGTCTATCTTAAAGTGTTCAGCATCAGAAATTGTATTCACTTCGGGAGGAACAGAAGCTGATAATTTGGTCTTAAGAAGTGCAGTTCGCGATTTGGGAGTGACAGAAATTATCACTTCTAGGGTAGAGCATCATGCCATTTTGCACACTGTTGAAGAATTGGAAAAGGAATATCAAATTAAGGTGTCTTACGTGAATTTAGATGAAAACGGTGATGTTGATTACACACATTTGGAAACCTTAATCCAAACTCCTGGCAAGAAATTGGTGACCTTAATGCACATCAATAACGAAATCGGCAACACATTGGATATTCATAAAGTCGCGACACTTTGTAAATTAAATAGTGCTTTATTTCATAGTGATGCCGTTCAATCCATTGGGCATTACGAACTGGATTTGCAACAGATTCCGATTGATTTTTTAGCTGCGAGTGCTCATAAATTTCATGGTCCAAAAGGTATTGGATTTGCTTTTATCCGAAAAAATTCAGGTCTAAAGGCGTCTATTTTTGGAGGCGAGCAGGAGCGAGGCTATAGAGCAGGCACCGAATCCGTCCATAACATTGTAGGTATGGAAGAAGCGCTCAAAGTTTCTTATTCCAATTTAGAAACCGAGCGAACTCATATTGAAGATTTAAAGAATTACTTTATTGTGTCATTAAAAAATACCATTGCAAATGTATCCTTTAACGGCAATTGTTTTGACTTCGACAAAAGTACTTATACCTTATTGAATGTTTGTCTACCATTACCGCCAGAAAAAGCATCCTTACTTCAATTTCAATTGGATTTAAAAGGGATTGCCTGCTCTAGAGGAAGTGCTTGCCAGAGTGGAAGTAATCAAAACTCCCATGTGCTTTCCCAGATTCTAGATCAAGAACGGTTGAAGCGTCCTTCAATACGGTTTTCATTTAGCATATTCAATACTAAAAATGAAGTTGATTATGTGATTGAGGTTTTAAAACAGTTTATTTAAAAATGCCACCATCTCTGTTCATTTAATTTGAAAGAAAGTCCCTTATATCCGCATTCAATTTTAAAAAGTCAGGTTCGTGAATATACATCATATGTCCAGCTTCAAAATAGTATAATTTGACGCGTTCCCTAACAATGTTGTGTCTCGAAAAGGTATATTCAGTATCAAAAAACGGGCAAATCAAATCGTAATACCCACTTGCCACCATGACCTTCATAGCGGTATTGCGCCTCATGGTCTCTCCCAATTGATCGGCAACATCTACAGGAGTCGGTTCCCAATAAGTACCTTCGGGCACGGGTTTCCATCGCCATTTGTTTCCAATTTCGTCATTGCTAGTTAAGTAAGGCCGGTCCATTTTAACCTTTAGGCTATTGGCGTAATAATAGTTTAAGGATGCCGTAAAAGCTGAACCAATTTGATAGTCAGAAGCATCCCCCAAATGTGGCCCTTCTGATACTTTATCGCCTTCATCTCCCATAAAACGACCATCGAGTCTTCCCAAAGCTAAACCTTCTTCATACATTAATTGTTTTTGAAAACGGTGCATCAAAATTCTTAAATTGGATTTTAAAATATAGTCTTTTGGCAATCCTATAAAATAGGATAACTTTTCAGCAATAGTATTTTGCTCTGCTTCGGTCAGCAAATTACCTTTATAAAGTGCAGGTGCATAAGTATTATAGGTAAACTCCCTGCATTCTTGAACAAAAGCTTCCAAGGTCTTATTCTGACCTGCTTTTTTGTGATACCATGCAGTAGCCGCCATACTTGGCAAATAGGTGATAAAAGAGGTGATGTTATTGG
>JBBSLN010000373.1:0-3214 GCA_038255205.1 Flavobacteriales bacterium | reverse complement strand
GACTGTTTTGATGCCCATTTTTTTTGCTGTCCGCATGACACGAATGGCGATTTCTCCTCTGTTTGCTACTAATATTTTTTTCATACTTCTTTAATATGAGCCAAGAGTCAAGACCCCTTCGCTGCTGGATTCAAGACAAAGTGTTGGTCTGTTAATCTTGGTTCTATTACATCAATAATTTAAACTTACTACTTAATTACGAACCAAGAGTCAAGACTGCTTCGCTGTTGGATATAAGACCGTTTTTCTTTTGGATTAAGGACAAGATATTTAGCATTACACAGTCTTGGCTCTTGGCTCTTGCATCTTTTCTATTCTTATTCAAACTCCACCAATAATTGATTTTTCTCAACAGCATCACCTTTTTTAACTGATATCGATTTGATAACGCCAGCTCTCGGAGACGTCAATGCGTTTTCCATTTTCATCGCTTCAAGAATCAGCAAGGTGTCATTTTCCTTAACTTCCTGACCCACTCTGACACTAATATCTAGAATAAGCCCAGGCATTGGAGCTTTAATGTCATTGACTATTTTATTAACGCCAATTTCAAAACCCATTGTTTTAATCAATGCATCCAAAGCATCTAGAATATTAACCTCATAAGAGTTATTGTTGATTTTTACCGTGTATGTTTTTTTATTGAATTGGCCATCGGATATTTCAGCACTATACGTTTTAAAATCTTTTAGTATGTGATATTTAGAGTCCGATACCTTGATGGCATCCATTTGGGATATTTTGTCGGAGTCGATATTAAATTCGAATGAATCGTTGACCTTGACATTATAGAATTTTGACATATTGAATGATTGAATTGTAAAGATAATTATTAAAAAGACAATTATACTTAAACTTTGAAAACCGAATTGTTTTGATGTATTCGGATTGCTTTTCTTGATAAAATGATTCCTATAAGTAATGAAATAAAAGCACCCACCCAGATCCCTGGAATGAAATCAATAAACAAGAAGAAATCATAAGTGCCATGGAAGAGTGCTGCAAGCAAAAGTCCTGTGAGGTTTAAAATGACCCTGTTATTAGAGAACTTTGCTTTTCCCATAAAATAACCCATCAAAATCGCAAAGATGGCATGTGCAGGTACAGCGGTAAAGGCTCTAATGACAGCGGCTTCAATTCCACCTTGAAAGACATACATTATATTTTCAGTGGCTGCAAAACCCATGGATACCATCACGGCATAGACGATACCGTCGAAGGGTTCGTTAAATTCTTTATGTGTTTGTGCATAATATCGAACGATTATATACTTGCTGAATTCTTCAGTTAATCCAACCACAAAAAAGGCTTTAATGAATTGTTCAAAGACACTTGTTTTGTTTCGTAAGGGGAAAGGGATATCGATGATCACATATAAAAACGTTGTGATGATAATGCTTACAATTGCGCCGCATAAAAAGTTGAAAAGCATCAAACGTTTAGGTTCTCTCTCGTATTTATCTTTTAAATAAATATAGATAATGATAATAAAAACTGGAGTTGTTGCGAAAAGTAGTAGATTCATTGAAAGGTGATAATCACAGTTTGAAAATTAAGTTATTCGATGTAAAATAGCTTCCATAACAAATTCATAATACGATTTATTGCTTTCAACCAAGTGCATATTAGTGCCACAATTGTCTATCATTTCAGAAAAATCGAACATTCTAACCATTTTTAAATCCTCGACTTCTCCTGCTTGAGGAATTAAATCATCACTACAAATGTCTAGTTTTACGATGTAAGTATGATGAAATTCGTTATCAAAAATGCCGTTATCATAACTCTGAAAACATTCAAAAACTCCGATTTTTTCCAAGTTCTTTTTTTTGATGATCAATCCAATCTCTTCTTTGATTTCTCTAATTGCACCTTCTTCAACAGTTTCCCCAGCATCTACATGACCAGCCACTGAAACGTCCCAAAGCAAAGGATGGAGCATTTTTGTAGCAGATCGTTGTGCAAGCAATACCTCTCCTTCATCTGTGTAAAACCAAATATGAACAGTATTATGATAAAATCCCTTGGAATGAATTTCTGATTTTAAAGCAGTTTTCCCAGTTGGCTCGCCGTCTTTGGTCAATATGTCAATTAACTCGTCCATTTAAACTTTCTGCAAAACTGAAGTCATGCAAGCAACCAACTTTTGAAAATCTTCCTTTGTGTTGAATAAGTGACAAGAAATCCGAATGTAATTCCCTCTAAAGGATACAAAAATATTCTGTTCTGCCAAGGCTGATTTTAAAACTTTAAGATCTAAATCGTCAGGGAGTTTGATTCCGAAAAGGTGATGTGTTCTATAGTCATCGTCTTCAATGACACATCCTAAAGCCTTTAATTCTTTGACAGCTTCGGCAGAAATGCTTTTGCAATAGTCTTGGATATGTTTTGGGGTCCATTCAATAATCTGTTGTAAAGCTGCAATTTGCATTTTTACATAAATGAAATTTCCACTTTCACCGACCGAATAACGATTTGCCAATGGTTTGTATTCCGATTCATAGTTGGTTAATCCTGAAAAATTCTCACTGTTTAAGCGGTTGGACCAGTTTTCCTCGATAGGTTCGCCATTGTCGAAATAGGGTCCTAAATACGCGTAACCACAACCATAAGGGCCAAATAACCACTTATAGCCTGCACAGATAAGTGCATCTGGTTGAATCTCTTTTACCGAAAAAGGCAAAGCTCCTACGGATTGACTTCCGTCAATAATAAGTAAGGCGTTATGGGTTTTTGATTTTTGTCTGATTGCTTTCAAATCAAACAAACTTCCGTTTGACCAATGGATATGTCCCATAGCAACCACAGCAGTCTTATCAGTAATGGCTTCAAGAATTAATTTGTTCCATTGTTTTACACGATTGGTTGAAGTGTCTGGTGCCTGAATGGTTTTTATGACTGCATCGTGCTTATCTGCAAGCTTTTGCCAAGCATATATATTGCTTGGGAATTGCTCATACAACACTAAAATCTCATCGCCAGCCTTAAGTTTAATGTTCTTTGCGACGGTCGCCATTCCGTAGGATACAGATGGAATTGTAACAACGCGATTGTAATCTTCAACCTCAACAAGTTCTGCGAATAGTTTTTTAAGTTCTGTGACAGGCTCAAAATAATCTGATAATGTGATTTTATGTGGATGGTTCTTTTGTTTCAACCCCTCTAAACCTGCTTCAAAAACAGCTTTAAACGAAGGTGATTGCGCTGCAATATT
>JBBSLN010000372.1:0-3242 GCA_038255205.1 Flavobacteriales bacterium | reverse complement strand
CAACCTTACGGCAATGCATGGTACGCTATCAATTTTGATGCGGAAATGAACAAATGGAACGATAATGATCAAGCCAAAAAATCAAGAGATTTGATAGCAACATTTATTGACGAGGCATGCAACACGTATCCCGTAAATAAAAATAATGTGACTTTATTAGGCTTTAGTCAAGGAACCATTCTGAGCTATGCCGTTGCGCTCAACTATCCTGAAAAAGTAAAAAACGTAATTGCTTTAAGTGGCTATATCAACGAAGATATTCTCCCAAATGATGTAAACGAAAAAGAGTATTCACATCTCAATTTCTATTGTTCTCATGGGAGTGTCGACCAAGTCATCCCTGTTGATTGGGCGCGAAAAGCTCCAAAATTTCTAGAGCAATTGAATATAAAGCATACCTATTCGGAATTCCCTGTAGGACATGGTGTCGCTCCACAAAATTTCTTTGAGTTAAGAACTTGGTTGGAAGATAAAATTTAAAAAAAAGGAAAAAACTTATTGGGTTATAAAGTCTGACGTTAAAACAAACTTAATTTTTTCTAATAACTTAATTTCTTTTTATCCCAATAACTAAAAAAAAAGCCACCAAACGAATTTGGCAGCCTTTTCTCTTCCTCATAGCAATTTATTCAGAAAGATAAAGTAGGGATTTTAGAATTTCATAATCAACCTTAAAACTTAAAAAATCATCCTACACTTATACTAACGTAAATAGTGCGTTGTTGGTTTTATATTTTAAAAAATTTAACTTTCGCATCTGATAGGATGGAAAACCAGTGATTGATTTGGCAATAATAACGATGGTTTTTTAACCGCAAAGGTCGCTATTACTAATGCACTCTGCCACCAAGGTCGCAAAACTGTGTATTAATTTATCTAACACTTTGCGAACTTCGCGAATTTCTTTGCGTCCTTTGCGTCTAGATCAACTGCAACATGTTATTCTATTAGATAATAACCTCATTGTCATTATAAAAATTATATTACAAAGTAAGAGAACTATTCTAAATTATGATTTTTGGACCAGTCATAAAAAAAAGCTACTCCAAAACATAAAAGGAGTAGCAATTTTTAAAATAGTATGTCGATGTTTCTCTTTAGGGACAAAAATGTTTACTGTATGTTTCATCAACAATCTACACAATATATTATTCAAACTTTATGCCAGAATCTATGAATATTCAGGCACTTTCCCTTTTACACCTTCAAAAAACGATTTTATAAACTTTAAATCAGCCTCAAAATCATCTGATAGATAAAAGGGTTCAGAAACCCGGTTTTGTTTATTTTCAAAATCTAAAGTAAACATGATGATAGGAACGTTCGCAGCTTTAGCGATGTAATAAAAACCCGTTTTCCACTCGGTAACCTTCTTTCGAGTGCCTTCTGGAGATAAAGCCAATCGAAATTCATCTCTTTCCTTAAACAATGCGGCTATTGCCTGCACTTTGTTCTGTCCAGATGTTCTATCTAATGCAGCGCCACCGATACTTCTAAAATAATAACCAAATGGCCAAGTGAAGAGTTCTTTTTTACCGACAAAATTTGATTTGATGCCAACCACCTGACGAAGTATTAAAGCCAAAACAAAATCCCACCAACTCGTATGTGGTGCGGCAATTAAAACAGCTTTTTTTACTGAATCTTTAGACATCGTTGTGTTACCAACGACTTTCCAGCCCAAGAGCTTAAAGTAAATCCATTTGAACAACCAACGCATATTACATTTTTTGGTATAAGGATTTCAATTTTTCCCTGGTGACCACCTGTTTCCACTGTTTGCCGATGGCATTTTGCCAAAGTGGCTCCAATCCAAGAGCGACATCAATCATAATGTCGAATTGTTCATCATCTAAATCGGCACAAATACCTTGAGGAAGTCGTATGTCATGAAGTGTTTTCATTTCCTTAAAGAGTTTGACACCTTCAGGATAAAACTCTTCGAGCTGGTCAAATACAATACAATTTCCTATGCCGTGCTTCGTTCCCAATAAATAAGACAAGCCATAACTCATGGCATGTGCCACTCCTACTTGAGAGTAAGCGATGCTCATACCTCCATGCCAAGAAGCCATCATCAATTTGTCTTGTGCATCTTCTTCCGAAAGCGTTCCGTCCACAAAAATTTCCTTGCACAATTCAAAAGCTTTTTCACCATAACTTTGGCTAAATGCATTTAGAAAAGTACCACTTAAAGATTCGATGCAATGTATATAACAATCCATTCCTGTGTAGAACCACTGCTGTTTTGGAACGCCAACGGTTAATTCTGGGTCTAAAATCACTTGGTCGAATGGTGTATGGTCAGAATTGATTCCCAACTTTTTTTCTGGACCGGTCAAAACCGTCGTCCTTGAAACCTCTGCTCCTGTTCCTGAAATCGTAGGAATCCCAACGTGGTATATGGCTGGTGTTTTTACTAAATCCCAGCCTTGATAGTCTTTAGCTTCACCCTGGTTGGTCAACATAATCGATACAGCCTTCGCTATATCCAAAACGGTTCCACCGCCAATCCCGATAATTCCAGATGGTCTGTCATTATGAGTTAAGATAATTTTCTCGACCAATTCGTCCACCTGCGACGTTTTAGGTTCTTCCTTTGCCGATATGAATATCAATTCATCATTGTAAGCCACTGGAATTCGATGGGTAACTAAAGGATCACCTTTGAACACGTCATCCACTAGAAAAATAAATGGTGCTCTGACATTTAATCGTTTGGATTCAATAATATCACCTAACTGATTAAAACTGCCTCGTCCGAAAACAACTCTGGACACCATCGGGTAATTTTTATAACTCATATATTATTCGTTCTTAACAGTAACATTTTGAGTCGCTCTACTCAAAAGAGGAATAATTTCCAAAAGACTGTCAACAGTTTTATAGCTTCTGTCGTATGTTTCAGTATCATTGACTTGCTCATGAATCCAAGTCGTATGAAATGGCACATGAATGGCTTTTGCCTTTATATTGACCAAAGGTAGGATATCTGACTTTAGTGAATTCCCAATCATTAAAAATTCTGATGGTTTGATATCCAAATGGTTCAGTAATTTTGAATAATTGGACTCTTTCTTATCACTTAATATTTCGATATGATGAAAATAATCCAACAATCCTGATTTTTCCAATTTCCGCTCTTGGTCCAATAAGTCACCTTTTGTAACCACTATCAGTCGGAAATCTTTGGACAATGTACGCAATACTTCTTCAACTCCTTCCAGCAATTCGACGGGTTT
>JBBSLN010000371.1:0-3243 GCA_038255205.1 Flavobacteriales bacterium | reverse complement strand
TTTAGATAGTCCTCATTCATTTTATAATGACGTTACAGGAAAATTGGGGGCTGTATATGATGTCATTTTGTACGATGGAGTTATCTACATAGGAAGCAATACTGGGCTTTATTATATTGATGAACAAAACAATTTAAAATTCATTGAAGACTCACAAGGTCAGGTTTGGGAATTGAAGGTAATTAATGGACAATTGTTATGTGGTCATAATAATGGCACTTATTTAGTTGAAAATAATAAGATAATACTCCTGTCTACACAAACAGGAGGTTGGGTTCTTAAAAGAGTCCCTGAGCAAACTGATCTTTACATGCAAGGTTCTTATACCGGAATTGTTAAGTTTGAAAACACTAAAGAACATTGGGATGCCAAACATTTGGGCAAACCAAGGATACCCATTCGGTTTTTAGTTTTTGAAGATTCAAAGACCGCTTGGGCTGCACATGCGTATAAAGGATTATTTAGGTTAAAGTTTAATAAAACATACGATTCTATTACAGAAACTAAAGATTATGGCAGCAAAGATCTCAACTCTGATTACAACGTAAGAGTATACAAGTTAAAATCTGACGTTTGTTTTAAAACCAATGATGGATGGAAAAAATACGAACCGCTGTTAGATAGTATCGTCCCATTTGATTATTTAAATAACAATTTCGGTGAGGAATCCTATATTATATCCGAAGAAGAGGCTGATATTCTTGCGGTTAGAAATAAAGATAACATCGCGTTAAGATCATTTTCCGATTTTAGTTATGATCTGTCTCTGTCAGATAAATATTTTAAAAAACGTCTCATTGTAGGGTATGAAAGAATATCAAAAATAAAGGACTCTATGTATGCGTTAAATCTTAACGACGGATTTATGCTTATAAATAGTCAGCACTATTCTGAAAAAAGCACTTTGGTGAAACCAATAATAGAGACCTTGGAAGTTGATAAAACGTTGATGAATATAAGTTCTTCGAATTCATATGAGATACCATTCCACAATAAAAACATAAGTATTTCAATCTCATCGCCAAATTCTAGAAACCACTTTTTTGAGTATTCTATTGCCAATATAGACGCATCTCATTGGTATCCTCTTGAAAGAGAGAAATTAGAGTTTTCCAACCTCAATAATGGTGATTATAAGATTTTTTTCCGAACATCAAGCAGCTCTGGTGTGGTCTCACCAACTACGTCAATTCGTCTTACAGTATTACCTCCTTGGTACAAAACTATCAAAGGTTTTATTTTATTTGTAATTTTAGCCTTAATATCCATTGTAGTTGTTTACGCCCTTCACAAAAGAAAAGTAAAGAAGGAACAAGAATTGCTTACACAGCAATTTGAATTGGAGCAGACAGAACTTCTTAAGGAAAAGACCAAAGAAAATGACAGGAAAATTGTTGAGTTAAAAAATGAAGCCTTAAAAAGTGAAGTAAAGCTAAAAAGCAAGCAATTGGCTAACACTGCAATGGCTTTAATTAAAAAAAATGAAACATTGCAAGACCTTAAAAGTGAACTGTTGCAAAATAAGGGTGGGTTTGATAATCCTTTTTCATACAAAAAACTATTAAATAAAGTCGACCATTCCATTGGGCATAAGGACGAATGGAAAGTATTTGAATATAACTTTAACCAAGTCCATGATGAATTTTTTGAGGGTCTTAAAAGTATGTTTCCACAATTGACACACAAAGATTTAAAGATTTGCGCATACATCAAAATGAATCTGACCACTAAAGAAATGGCACCCTTGTTAAACATCTCATCAAGAGGTGTTGAAACCCAAAGATACCGTCTAAAGCGCAAATTAAGATTGGAATCTGATAAAAATCTGACCAATTACCTTGTAAATTTCAAATAAAGTAACCTTCATTTTATTGATTTCACACTTTATGTATACGTCATTTGTACGTCATAGAGTTAAATTTCAAACGTTTTCGGACTTTTATTTGTATCTTGGAGCTACGTCATTATTGATATTCCTCTATTTTAACATACATGACGTATGTAAAATGTAAAGAAAATGTTAATTTAAATCGAATCGCTTACTATCTTGTCACTACTAACACGAAAAATTTAAACATTATATGAAAGCTAAATTCAAGTTATTACTATTATTCCTTTTAGTAAGTTCCTTTTCTTATGCTCAAGAGCTGAAAGTATCTGGAATTGTGACCAGTGCGGATGATACACTTCCATTGCCTGGCGTTAATGTTATCGAAAGAGGTACCACAAATGGGACTAATACCGATTTTGATGGTAATTACACGCTAACGGTTCAGCGAGGTGCTGTGCTAGAGTTCAGCTCTATAGGGTTCAAAACTGTGAGTATTACAGTGAGTAATCAAACTGCTCTTAATGTAGCCATGGACACCGATGTTGAAAGTCTGAATGAAATTGTGGTCGTTGGTTATGGTACGCAACGTAAGGTAGATCTAACAGGAGCTATTTCTACGATAAAAGCTGAAGATATCGAAAGGACACCAAACAGCAACGTTATGCAATCGCTTCAAGGTCAGGTGCCTGGTGTTCAAATAGTAAGTACTGGTTCGCCTGGTGATTCTCCTACGGTAAGGCTGCGAGGTGTTAATTCCTATTTTGCAGGAAGTAATCCACTTTATGTCGTAGATGGTCAATGGTATGACAATATAGACTTCTTGGATCCTAGCCAAATTGAAAGCATATCTGTCTTAAAAGACGTATCCTCGGTTGCGATTTTCGGTCAACGTGGTTCAAATGGAGTTATCATCATTTCAACGAAGTCTGGAAAATTTGAGCAAAAACCGACTATTACCTATAACGGATATACAGGAGTGCAATATGCACAGAATGTGGTAAAAATGGCAAACGCGGAGCAATTTGTAACAATGGCTTATGAATCCGGTTCTGCTGCAGATATACAGTTTGTTGAAAATTCCATAGCGCGTTTTGGAAGAAGTAGGATTAATCCAAACCTCCCTGATGTTAACACCGATTGGTATAAGGAGATTTTGAGACCTGCGACTATATCTAGTCACAGTTTGGCACTTACTGGAGGAAGTGAATCGGCAACCTATGCAATTAATACGAGCTATTTTTCACAAGACGGTATTTTGGACATGAAGAACGAATATGAACGTTTTAACATTCAATCTAATGTTGATGTCAAAGTAACGGACAGATTGACCATAGGATCAAATGCGATTTTTAGTAATGCAACTAAATACAATGCTGAAAACGGCGCATGGTTCTCAGCATATTTTGCAGTTC
>JBBSLN010000370.1:0-3253 GCA_038255205.1 Flavobacteriales bacterium | reverse complement strand
TCAAGGTCGGCAACTTTGTACGTCGTCCAATAGAAGGTTTAGTAGCTTATCACACCAAACGACTCTAATGGACATTGCAATTTCTGCACATAAATGCATAAAGGCCTTGATGGTTTAATTTTTTTAAGAAATGTTTTTTTGGAGCTTTGGATAGAAACGTTTTCCATTTTTTAATCTAATAGTATTTATAGATCGCAGAAAATAATTTGTGTTTTGTGATAAGGCCAAAGCCATTTCGAATGTTCCTATCGTATCCATATTGGCAGCCATTTCTGGAATACCAGACCATAAGATCGTACTTTATAAAAATTTGAATTGCCGTATCGAATCAACTTGCGCACGGCTATTCAATGTTGAACGCTTTGGACGAATCATGACGTCCTTAAAACCTAAGTTGATAACACATTAATCAAGCAAAAATTGATTGAATTGGTTTCCTTCCAAAAATACGTGTCCGGACGTTGATTTCAATGTTTATTATCGATTTTGCAAAGTCGATTTTATTAACATCCATATAAATTCCCAACAATGCACTTTTTAGTCGATTGAATATGATTATTTGACAGCAATCATACTAATCTCAACATTGACAAATTTTGGCACGTTGGCGACTTCAACCGTTTCGCGAGCGGGAGCGGTGTCGCTATCAAAATAAGTGGCATAAACTTCGTTGATTTCTCCAAAATTATTCATATCACTTATGAAAATGGAAGTTTTAACCACGTTCTCAAAAGTCATATCAGCGGCTTCTAAAACCGCCTTCAAATTATCCATGACCTGTCTCGTTTCTGTTTTGATGTTATCCATCACTAATTCTTGAGTGATTGGATTAAGAGCGATTTGCCCAGAAGTGAACAGCATATTACCTGTTAAAACCGCTTGGTTATAAGGTCCAATAGGAGCAGGAGCGTTTGGTGATGTGATTATTTTTTTCATACAAATATTTATTTAAACTTCCATAAAGATAAGAAATGTTAACTTATTTATATGACTGCCGACTGCCGACTGCAAACTAAAGTTGTTGATCAGGTCGTCTTCTTTGGTCGTATTTAAGGTCCTTCAGTAAGTTTGATTTGATGCCAACAAAGAAACTCCAAGAGCTACGATTGCTAAACGGAACCCAACTGAAGTTCAAGTGCCAACTTAACAAATCACGTTCAAAACCGAGTGTTGTATAGGTAAAGCCTTGATTTTTAAAATCGTAACCTGATGATCCGTTCAAAGACCAACGAGGCGAAATATCAATATCTCCAGAGAACATTAACGAATTTGAAGAAATCTCACTTTCACGTGTATTATTGGAATAATTGACAGCATAGGCAAGTCGCAAGCTCCAAGGAATTTTGTAGTTATAGAGTTCGCTCGACTCCTTGTCTTTCTTATTTTTGTCATCATCGGTCAATCGCTGATCCGAAAAATCCTGTGGTCGCCCAAATAAATCATCATCACGCCCACCGCTTTTTTGTGATTCCCTTTCTTCCCGTTCATCCAGTCCATCACCTCCTTTACCAGAAAATGTGGAATTGGAAAGCGAGTAGGAGACATTCAGATTGGCAGAGGTCAATCGAAACAAACTTCCTCCATTATCAATATTGAACTTATCTATTTTGCGATTGTTATTGTCCAATGCGTATGGATCTAAAACCATCCCAAAATTTATACTCATTTTGTTGTCCAATATCTGTGTACCACCTGAAGCTCTAATAGGACTCCATTGCAAGGAATCACCCGCAAAGTTGTAAGAGGTCGAAAAATTTAAGTTATCGAGAATCTTTATCTTTTTGGCTTCTTTAGCTGTAGAATCTTTCGGACGGACTTTCATTTCAAAATTATTAGCCAAAGACAATCCCATTGAGCTGGAAAAATTTCTGTTTGGACTTCCAAAAATCGAGTTTTGAAAGCGTGTATATTGTTCTGTCGTCAGCGTTCCATCGGCATCTATATATTCAAAGCTATCGTAATATTGATCGAATGCAGGATTGATATTGTAGCTGATGGAAGGCCGCATCACGTGACGAATTGCTTGGATTTTAGGGTCTTTCCCCGGTTTCTCAAAAGGAAACATTCCATAAATAGTTGTACCGACACTTGTACTAAAATTATATGTTCTAAAACTGTCAAAACCTTTCAGGTCTTCGGTGACGACAATTCCATCTTCTGCAGTTCGCCTGATTGTGTTGAACGTCCAGTTTTCATCAAAGTTAGTGCCAGCGCTCACACTGAAATATTTAAACACCTTAAAATTTGTGGTCAACGGAATGCTATGTTTTACGCCCATCAACGCGTCGTCGAACATTTCTTTCTTGAAAAATAGGGAATCCGTTGTTTGAATCTTGTTTTCGGCCCTTATGTTGTATTGGAAGTTGATGTTTTCAAGAATTCCTTTTTTAGTGCCAACAGAGGGTTCAAAAGGGAAAATACGACTGATACTTCCCTGAAAAGTAGGCAAGGTCAAATCAATAATCTGTGTTCTGGTATTTTGTGTATGCGTGGCGGTAACACTGTAGTTTATACTTGGCTCAGTATCAAATGTTTTTGAATATGAAATCGATGATGACAGCGTATTGTTCAAAAAGTTGGATTGATTGATCTGGTTAATCGATTCCTGATAATATGTGCTACTTCCAAGATTTACCGAAGCTGAAAAACGCGAACTCGGATTTGCTTTCGGGTCTTGAGAATGAGACCAACGCAAATTATAAATGGATGTTTTTGAATAATCAGGAAAGCCCCTTTCACTGTTGATTAAATTTTCATATCGAAACCCCACATTTCCATTGAAACGATATTTCAAAGCGTACTGCGATTCCAGACGTAAGCCATAACTTCCATTCGTGTAATAATCTCCCATAACTGCCAAATCGAAAAAGTCACTGACAGCGAAGTAATAACCCCCATTTTGAAGGAAGTATCCTCTATTGTTTTCTTGTCCTGGCGATGGCATAATAATACCCGAAGTTTGCTTGGAGGTTAAAGGGAAATAGGCGAAGGGCAGAGCAATTGGTGTAGGAACATTGTAAATATACATATTCGTGAAACCCACAATTACCTTTTTACCAGGAACCAATTTGCCTGTTCTAATTAAAAAATAATATTCCGGATCGTCCATATCTTCGGAAGTCGTGGCCTTTGCTCGACTCATGAAATACACAGAGTCATTTTCCTTTTTTGTCTTTTCCGCCAATATATTCATTCCATTTTCTTCAGTTCGGGAATTGAAAATGAGTGCTTTTTTAGATTTATAATTAAAAAT
>JBBSLN010000369.1:0-3253 GCA_038255205.1 Flavobacteriales bacterium | reverse complement strand
GCCTGATTCAATAACAATCAAAACTTATATTTTCACTTCTCACCAATAAGTTTTGATAAGTATATCGCTTATCAATAGTATTAATTTAATCATACTATAATGAAAAAGCGTTCGCTCGGATTTTGGGAAATTTGGAACATGAGTTTCGGGTTTTTAGGAATTCAAATGGGTTTCGCCCTACAAAATGCTAACGTCAGCCGTATTTTTCAAACACTAGGTGCAGAGATTGATGATATCCCAATTCTTTGGGTAGCAGCGCCTTTGACAGGTTTGATTGTGCAGCCGATAATAGGTTATTTTAGTGATCGGACTTGGCATTCTCGATTGGGCCGTCGTCGTCCTTATTTTCTTGTAGGTGCTATTTTAGCGTCGTTGGCATTATTTATCATGCCTAATTCTCCAGTACTTTGGTTTGCAGCAGGAATGCTTTGGATTATGGACGCTTCCATCAACGTGTCGATGGAGCCATTTCGAGCTTTCGTTGGAGATAATCTTCCCGAGCATCAGCGTACCAAAGGGTTTGCGATGCAGAGTTTTTTCATTGGTATTGGAGCTTATGTGGCTTCAAAATTGCCTTGGATGCTTACTCAAATTGGTGTTGCTAATACGGCGGCAGAAGGTATTATTCCCGATTCTGTAAAGTATTCATTCTATATTGGTGGAGCGGCTTTTTTTATAGCTGTACTTTGGACGGTTTTAAAGTCCAAGGAGTATTCGCCAGAAGAAATGCAGGCATTCGAGAATGCTGAACGAGAGACCAAACCGGTCAAGGAAGCCTATTCGGATGATTGGTACCACAACAATGGAAAATCACATTTGACTAAAGGAATCATTGCCCTGGCCATTGGAATTATTTCAACTTATTTTGTCTATGCTCAAGATTTGAAAAAAGATTTATATGTCCTCACTTTAGGATTGATAAGTCTTGGAGGCATTGCCTTGGTCATTTCTGGGATGATGCAAAAAAATCATACAAAAAATGGTTTTGTGACCATTATGAATGACTTTCAAATGATGCCTAAAGTCATGAAACAATTGGCTTGGGTGCAATTTTTCTCTTGGTTTGCTCTTTTCTCAATGTGGATTTATACCACAGGAGCGGTTACAGAACATATTTACGGAACTACTGACACTACATCGGAAGCTTACAACATAGGAGCAAATCAGGTAGGCGAAATGTTTGCCAACTATAAGATCATCGCCGCAGCCTTTGCATTCTTATTGCCTTTATTAGCCAAGCGCACCAGTAGAAAATTCACTCACTTTTTGGCATTGGTCGCTGGAGGGCTGGGGTTAATGTCACTTTATTTTATAACTAATCCTACAAGATTTACAATTGAGTGGCTGCCAATGATTGGTGTAGGAATTGCTTGGGCAAGTATTTTGTCTGTCCCTTATGCAATGCTTTCGGGATCTCTGCCAGCTTCTAAAATGGGCTATTACATGGGAGTTTTTAATTTCTTCATCGTTATTCCACAATTGGTGGCAGCATCCATATTAGGATTTTTGGTTTCTGAATTTTTCAATAGCGAACCTATTTATGCCTTATTGATTGGCGGCTGTTCAATGATATTGGCAGGCCTTCTTTCATTACTGGTTAACGACAAAGCAACAATAGAAATACATGAATAAGAAAGCATTTATATTCGATCTCGATGGCGTTATCGTGGACACCGCAAAATATCACTTTTTGGCTTGGAAAAAACTGGCCAATAGTATAGGTGTGGATTTTACAGAAGTTCAAAATGAGCAACTAAAGGGTGTTAGCCGCGTAAAGTCTCTTGAGAAAATCCTTGTTTGGGGAAATAAAAGCATCAGCGAAGATGAATTCGTGGAATTGATGGCGCTCAAGAATGAGGATTATTTAAGTTATATCAATAAAATGGATGACAGCGAAATTCTTCCGGATGTGACTAAAATTTTGGACTTCTTAAAAGAAAACAAACAATGCATCGCTTTAGGTTCGGCCAGCAAAAATGCTCGAATGATTCTCAACAAGGTCAATATTCTTGACAAATTTGAGGTGATTGTTGATGGCAATGACGTAACCAAAGCAAAACCAAATCCCGAAGTGTTTTTAAAAGCCGCAAAGCATTTGGATTGCGAACCTAAGAACTGCATCGTTTTTGAAGATTCGGTTGCTGGAGTAAAAGCAGCAAACATCGCAAGTATGGTGTCAATCGGCATTGGTGACAAAGAAACGTTAAAAGAAGCAGACTATATTTTTAACGATTTCACAGAAATCACAAAAGAATTTTTAAACGAATTAATAAAAGAAAAAAGAACATAGAGAAAAGAGAAGTTCATCTTGCTTTTAAGTCTATTTGCAAAGCGGTCTAACATCTAACATCTCACATCTAATAAAAAAAATGAATCAAGATTATATACAACCAAATAATTGGTCCATCATTGAAGAAGGTTTTGATGCCGAACGTGTCAAATCTTCTGAAAGTATCTTCAGTATTGGTAATGGTGCCATGGGCCAACGTGCCAATTTTGAGGAGCAATACTCTGGCGCTACCTTTCAGGGAAGTTATATCGCAGGGGTATATTACCCAGATAAAACCAGAGTAGGCTGGTGGAAAAATGGATATCCGAAATATTTTGCTAAAGTGCTCAATGCTCCCAATTGGATAGGAATAAATGTGACCATAAATGGGGAAGCATTGGATTTGGCCAAGTGTAAGGAAGTCAAAAACTTTAGAAGGGAATTGAATATGAAAGAAGGATGGCTTTCTCGAAGTTTTGAAGCCACACTCCATAATTTTATGGAGGTTAAAGTGGAGACCCTTCGATTTTTAAGTTTGGATATGGATGAAGTCGGAGCCATACAATACAATGTCACACTTTTAAATAATGAAGCTCAAGTGGTGTTTGCACCCTACTTGGATGCTGGTATCACAAATGAAGACAGCAATTGGGACGATAAATTCTGGAACACATTAAGTGTCAATTTTGAAGATGAGCAGGCTTTTATTCTATCGCACACCATGAAAACACAGTTTCATGTCTGCACGGCGATGCATACCCAAATGTCTCTTAACGGTCGTGTTTTAAAACAAGAAAAGACGATCAACGATACTGTTGATTATATTGAATTTGAATATAAAAATCAGGTTAAAAAAGGGGATACTATTACCATCACAAAGTTTGGTGGCTACACGGTTGACCGAAATCATGATAAAGATGAATTGGTTTCCGTGGCAAGAAGGACCTTGGCGAAAGCAGTGCAACTTGGATTTGAAAAATTATT
>JBBSLN010000368.1:0-3270 GCA_038255205.1 Flavobacteriales bacterium | reverse complement strand
GCCATCTTCGCCATACATACTGCGTTAGATAATTGTTTGCAAGGCGTCAATGATATTATTTGCAATACTTTAAATCTTTCAAACAAGACTATTTTATTGCCACAACAAGGCACCATCAAAAAATTAACGACCTATGTTCCCTCAGATAATGCTGAAACCTTGAGAGCCGCACTATTCAATGTTGGAGCAGGAACCATTGGCAATTATAAAAATTGTAGCTTTAATATTGGTGTAGGAACTTACCAAGGTAATGAGGATTCGAATCCTGTTAAAGGAAAAAAAGGAGAACTACATCAAGAAAAGGAAACGCAAATTTCGGTCACATTTCAAAAGCATTTGGAATCTAAAATCCTAAAGACACTTTTTGAGAATCATCCTTACGAGGAAGTCGCTTTTGAAGTCACGACATTAGACAATTACAATCAAACCATAGGAATGGGAATGGTTGGAGAACTCGAAAATGAGTTGAAAACCGAGGATTTTTTGGCATATGTTAAGAAAAAGATGAATGTTTCTGTTATTAGACATTCAAAAATCATTAAAAAGACAGTCAAGCGAATTGCTGTTTTAGGTGGTTCCGGAAGTTTTGCAATTTCAGCTGCAAAGGCTGCAAATGCTGATGTGTTTATCACTTCAGACCTAAAATATCACGATTTTTTTTCAGCCGAAGACCAAATCATACTTGCAGATATTGGACATTATGAAAGCGAACAGTTCACAAAAAACTTTTTAGCCGATTATCTATCAAAAAAATTCACTAATTTTGCAGTCGTTTTAGCAACGACGAAAACAAATCCTGTAAAGTATCTATAAAAATATGGCAAAGAAAGCTGAACTAACCGTAGAAGAGCGATTAAGAGCATTGTACGATCTACAATTAATCGATTCACGTGTGGACGAAATCAGAAACATTAGAGGTGAACTTCCTTTAGAAGTGAGAGATCTTGAAGATGAAGTGGAAGGTTTAAATACCAGAATGGAAAAATTAAATTCCACATTGGAATTGATTGATAACGACATCAAAGCCAAAAAGAATTTGATGGAAGAAGCAAAATCGCTCATCAAAAAATACGGAGAGCAGCAGAAAAACGTCAGAAACAATAGAGAATTCAATTCTATCACTAAAGAAATTGAATTTCAAGAATTGGAAATCCAATTGGCTGAAAAGCATATTAAAGAATTTAAAGTTCAGATAGAACAGAAGAAAGAAGTCATTTCAGAAACGAAAGACCGCTTAAAAGACCGTCAATCACATTTGAAGCATAAAAAAGGTGAGTTGAATGCAATTTTGGCTGAAACTGAAAAAGAAGAAAACGCGTTGATTAAAAAATCAAACGAATATCAAGAGTCAATTGATGAGCGTTTGGTAAAAGCCTACCACAGAATCCGTGAAAACGTGAAAAACGGATTGGCAGTTGTAGCTATTGAAAGAGGCGCTTCAGGTGGTTCTTTCTTTACAATTCCACCACAAATACAAGTAGAAATTGCATCTCGTAAAAAAGTAATTACAGATGAGCACAGTGGACGTATCTTGGTAGATGCAGCTTTGGCCGAAGAGCAAAAAGCAAAAATGGAAAAATTGTTTGCTAAATTGAGTTAAGCAGACTTCAAATGATAACTGAAAGCCTTTACAAATTGTAAGGGCTTTTTTTATTAAGAAAACTTTCACATAGGTTCTTTTAAGGATTATTATATTAGGACGACCAATGTAAAAACGAAATTTATGAAAACCATCTTATTATCTCTTTCACTTGTGTTTTTATTCAGTTGTAAGAACAACGCACAAGACAATACAAAACAACAAGCGGTTATAGACGCCCAACCTATGGAAGTCCCTATGCAGAACGGAAAAGCTAAAGCTTATTTTGCAAGCGGTTGCTTTTGGTGCGTTGAAGCCATTTATGAACATGTAAAAGGAGTTGATGAAGTTATCAATGGGTATGCTGGTGGACATACTAAAAATCCAACTTACGAATCTAGTAATACTGGAGACACGGGCCACGCTGAAGCTGTGGAAGTTATATATGACCCAAAAGTGATAAGCTTTGCAACTCTAGTCGATGTGTACTTTGGTTCACAGAACGTCACACAAGTCAACGGTCAAGGACCTGATACAGGTTCACAGTATCGCTCCATTATTTTTTATCAGACTGATGAACAAAAGAAAATAATTACTGAAAAAAAAGAAGCACTTGCCAAAAAATTAAATGAAAAAATCGCTGCTGAAGTCTATCCATTCCAAAAATTTTGGGTAGCTGAAGACTATCATCAAGATTATGAGAGATTACATCCAAATCAAAGCTATATTAGAAATGTATCCGTTCCTAGACTGAATCGATTCAAGGAAAAATTTCCTGAATTGGTAAAATATTAGAAATAATATGACTAACCTGCAAGGTTTCCAAAACCTTGTAGGTTTTTTTTATGCCAATTTTGTTGCTTTCAAAGTAAAAATCAGCGGATACAATTTGTCCTCGGTAACATACATTCCAGAGTCGGTTTTTTCTAAATTCGGAAAAATATCATAAGGACTTTCATCATATTCCTTTAAGTAGTCGATGTGCAATCCGGCTCCAGTCAAGGCATTCACGACAGCTCCTAAACCATGGTTCCAGCCATATTCTTTGCTGGTCATTTTTGATTCAGTATCGGCATAAGTGCCTTCGTACTCGTCATAGATTGCCTCGTCTTGCATGTAGCCATACTTCATTCCTCCCTTTCCATTGGCATAATCAAACATCCAAACGATTGGGTGGAATTCCGCGATATAGAAAACACCTCCAACCTTCAGGCGTTCCGATATCATTTGTCCCCAAGGTTTTAAGTCAGGCAACCAGCCAATAACGCCATAGCTTGTAAACACAAAATCAAAATTATCCTTGATATGTCTTGACGTATCCAACACGTTACAACAGAAAAAATCAGCGTCTAAATTTAGCTCCTCATTTAGTTTTTGAGCCAATTTAATGCCCTCATCACTCAAATCCACACCGACACATTTCGCTCCCATCCTGCTCAAGCTCAACGTGTCTTGTCCGAAATGACATTGCAAATGCAGAATTGACTTACCCTTCACATCGCCAAGAGCTTCCAACTCATAGGGCATCAATGAAGATTTACCTTTCTTGAATGCTTTCAAGTCATACATATCACTTTCTGAATGTACTTTCACTTTTTCGTTCCAAGTGTTTTTATTGACTTTGAAATAGTCATCCTGATTGCTCATTTTCAAAAATTTAAAGCCCTAATTTACGTTAAGTTCCTCACATT
>JBBSLN010000367.1:0-3283 GCA_038255205.1 Flavobacteriales bacterium | reverse complement strand
TGATTTTAGAGCAAGGAATGAATGTGAAAGTGGTGATGTTCCCCAATGGTGAAGATCCTGATAGTTTTGCAAAACAAAATACGCTTTTGGAATTGAGCTCTTATCTTCAGGAAAATTCAAAGGATTTTATACAATTTAAGGCATCACTTCTGTTTGAAGAAGCCAACAATGATCCCATAAAAAAAGCAGAAACAATTAGGGAAATTGTAAATAGTATCGCTAAAATTCCCGACCCAATAAAGCGGGAAATCTATATTCAGGAATGTTCTCGAATTATGGATATCAGCGAAGAGGTTTTATTTACCACACTGGCTCAAATCAACAAAAAACAGCAACAGGAAGTCAATAAAAATTATAAGTCCGAGCAAAAGGCATTCAACGTCATTAGGCCTGAACAGCCAACTAAAAAGGTGGATTATCAATATGAATTGGAGCGAAAAATTATCGAAATTCTCCTCTTGTATGGTAATGAAACAGAAAAATTCGAGGATTTGGTCTTAAAGGAAGATGAAGCAACTGGTGATTTGAATTTGGAGCCTGTTGTGCATCAAGCTAAAGTATTTGAAAAAATCTACCTCGATCTTCAAGAAGACGAGATGCAATTTTCAGATGCAAATTTTAAAACACTTTATTATTCAATCATCGATACATTGCATCAAGCTGAAGATTTTCAGTTACGGGATTTTATTGGAAAACTTAACCAAGATATGGCGAATGAAGTCACCACTATTTTGATGAATGACGAACGATACAGACTTCATGATTGGCAACGCAATCATATCATCCCAAAAGAAAAAAAAGAATCGATTTCACAACTGGTCACTCAAACCATTTTGAGCTTACGATGTTTTCTAATCGACCAAAAAGTAATGGAATATCAAAATGAGACCAAGCAACCAGAGGTAAACACATTGCCCATCATGGAAGACATTAGAGATTATTTGAAACTCAAAACCCTATTGTCGAAAAAACTTGGTAAGGTAGTCGGAGGTATGGTTTAAGCCAACTCGTTATGTTTCGCCTGGTGGATTAGATCGACTAAATTCGTCACATTTAATTTTTTGAATAATCGTGCTTTATAGGTACTGACCGTCTTTTCATTAATATCCAATTCTTGGGCAATTTCCTTGTTTTTCTTTCCAGAGGAAAGTAGTTTTAAAACTTCGACCTCACGAGTGGATAATTTTTTAAATAGCCTGCTTTTGTTGTTTTTTGTGTCGTTAAAGTTTAGATGTTTGGACATCACTTCGCTCAAATAAATTCCACCACCATGAACTTTTAAAATGGCCTCCTTAAGTGTGTCCGTAGAAGCCGATTTGTGGACATAACCGGATGCACCAGCCTTTATGCTGCTAATAGCGTAAATCTCCTCGGGCTGGTGACTGAACATGACGACTTTAATATCGCTGTGCTCTTTCTTTATGGCTCGAAGTGCTGTAATACCATTTAATTCTGGTAGATCAATTTCCGAAATAATGACATCAACGGAATGGCGTCGTACAAATTCAAAAATCTCGATGCCACTGCCAATACTACCGACAACTTCAATATCCGAATCTGTTTCAAAGAGAAGTTTGAGACCAGTTCTTACAATGGGATGAAAATCCACAACTAATACCTTAATCATGATAATATATTTGTTAGTTAATTTATATTAATAAAAAAGCTCGAATTTAAATATTTTAAAATTCTAAATTTGTGGAGATTTGCTTTGTAAATGTAAGAAAAAAATTGATAAATTCTTTAAATAGCGCGAGAATCTCATCGTTCATTTGAATTCATCAGGGATTTCGCAAACTGGTATGGGAAGCATTTTATGCTGGTTCGCCGTATTGAAACGTATATATATTTTGAAAACTTCTTGTTGACGACCTTCAAAATCTGAAGCCATTTTCCCTTTTGCTTTCATTTCCATAGCCCATTCGAGTTCTGGATACGAAGCGCCTATTTGATCCTCATCGGTCCTGTCATCACCCCAAAGGCCATCAGTAGGTGCAGCATCAATAATTTCCTGATTTATGCCAAGATATTTGGCGATTTCATAAACTTCTGTTTTAAGTAAATCTGCGATTGGACTCAAATCCACGCCACCATCGCCATATTTGGTGTAAAAGCCGACTCCAAAATCTTCAACTTTATTTCCAGTACCGGCCACTAATAATTTATTGAGTGCCGCGAAATAATACAAAGTTGACATACGCAATCTTGCTCTTGTATTTGCCAAAGACATAAATCGATCTTGTTCATTAGCTACGGAAGGTAACTCCTCAATGAAAGAATCAAATACAGGTGTAAGATTTACTTTTGTCATGCTGACTCTGTCGAATTTTGATTTCAACCAATCGATATGATTCAAGGCTCTGCTCACTTGCGAATCTGCCTGATGAATTGGCATTTCAAGGCACATAACATCCAAACCTGTTTTAGCGCATAAAGTAGAAGTCACGGCCGAGTCAATACCACCCGAAATTCCAATAACAAATCCATTGACATTCGCATTTGTAGCGTAATCCTTTAACCAGTTTACAATGTGGTCAACAACTTTTTCAGTCTTCATAGGAGTGCGTTTTTAGAGTAAAGAATAGTATCTTTGCTTAACAAAAATAAAGCAATCACGTAATTTATAAAAATTATTAGCGTTTAAGTTTCTGTTATTTTAAATATGAAGAAAGTAAGTATTCTTGTAATTATTCTAGCTGTTTTTTTCTCTTGTAAGAATGAGAATAAAGTAGAAGAAGAGATTTCTAAAGTTGATGTCGATGTTAAGATAGAGCGATTTGATATGGCATTTGCAGATGCAACGACAACCGATTTACCTAAACTGATGGATAAGTTTCCATTCTTCTTTCCGCAGCGCATTCCTGATTCTGTATGGATAAAAAAGATGCATGACACCTTACAAATAGAATTGAATAATGAAGTCGGAAAAACATTTTCGAACTTTGACGATATTCAGGATGAGATTTATGGTTTGTTTCAACATCTTAAGTATTATAACAATACCTTTAAAGAACCGCGCATACTAACAGTGACTTCAGACGTTGATTATAGAAATAAAACCATCGTCACAGATACGATTGTCATCATCGCGCTCGATACATATTTGGGTTCCGAACATGAATTTTATGCGGACATACCTACGTACACTACTCAAAACATGAAAAAATCTCAAATCGTCAGTGACTTGGCTGGAGACTATGCGAACAACTATATTTTTCAATCTCAAAGAAAATCACTTTTGGATGAGATGATTTATTTTGGAAAGCGATTATATTTCAAAGAT
>JBBSLN010000366.1:0-3285 GCA_038255205.1 Flavobacteriales bacterium | reverse complement strand
TTATCCACTAAAAATGTAGGTAATCCGCGCAAACCAGAAACCAACTGAAAAATTCTTCTTTCAGAAATGTTGCCGAGTTCCGCCATGGCTATTTTGAGAAAGTCCAACGCTAAAGCCAAAGGTTGGCCGTGAAAATTGCCACCAGAGATAATCTTATCTTCGCCTATAAATATATTTGGATTGTCTGTTACCGAATTGATCTCGGTCATAAAAACCTTGTGAACATATTCTAAAGTATCCTTGGTAGCGCCATGAACTTGCGGAATACATCTAAATGAATAGGGATCCTGTACATGTTCTTTGCTCTGCTTTATTAGTTCGCTGCCCTCTAAAAATTCCCTAAATCTGTCGGCTGTCTTTATCTGACCATTGTGCGGTCTGACCAAGTGCACCAATTCATCAAAAGGTTCAATACGTCCGTCAAAAGCATCCAAAGAAATACTTCCAATTAAATCTGCCAAATAGGACAATTTGTAGGATTTTAAGATGAGATGAACACCATAAGCACTCATGAACTGGGTGCCATTTAGTAATGCCAAACCTTCCTTTGATTGTAAAAGCAATGGCTCCCAATTCAATTTTTTCAACACCATTTCCGAATTGAGTACCTCACCTTCATATTCCACTTCCCCTTTTCCAATAAGTGGTAAAGACAAATGTGCCAAAGGCGCCAAATCACCAGAAGCTCCCAAAGACCCTTGAGTATAAATTATGGGCAAAATATCATGGTTAAAGAAATCGACCAATCTCTGGACGGTTGTCAATTGAACGCCACTATGCCCGTAACTCAGAGATTGGACTTTAAGCAACAACATCAACTTTACAATATCGCTTGGAACTCTTTCACCGATACCGCAAGCATGGGACATTACCAAATTCTCCTGAAGTTGCGTAAGTTTGTCTTTAGATATCTTTACATTATATAAGGAACCGAAACCTGTATTTATGCCGTAGATGGGATCATCTTGAGCTTCCATTCTTTTGTCTAAATATGCTCTACATTTCAAAATCTTTTCTTTAGAAGATTCCGACAATTCAATCTTTTTCTGTTGAAAAATAATTTCACCTATGGTAGAAATCTCTAAAACATCTGACGATATCTTATGGTGGGTTATCATATTCGTAATTTATAGTCGCAAAATTCAGCATTACATATATATTAAACAACAAATGTTAATAATAATTGAAGATTACAAAAAACCAAGATCAAAATACTATTTTTGATAAACTTAAAATTCAATTCAATGAAGCAATTACTATTACTATTTTTGGCTATTTCTATTTTCAGTTGCAAAAATGAGCCTAAAATTGACTACGCACTAGTATCTGGAAAAGTCGAAAATACCGACGCAGATAAACTGACCATAAATGGAAATGATTTTGACAAAGAAATTAAAATCAATGCTGATGGTACTTTTGCAGATACACTTAAATTAGAACAATCGGGGTTTTACACCTTAAATGTAGGACGAGAGTTTTCTTCTGTCTATTTGAAAAATGGTCATGATTTAAAGATGACCCTTGATGCCAATGCTTTTGATGAAACCATTACATATGATGGAATCGGCGCCATCGAAAACAACTACTTGGCTGCCAAAAGTTTGAAAAACGAAAGTGCAAAGGATAATCCAGTTGCTTATTATGCAAAGGAAGAAACTGATTTCAAAACTGCAATTGACAACATACATAAAGAAAATTCGAAAGCATTGGAAGCGCTTCAAGGTGCAGACCAAGATTTTGTTGCTTTGGAGCAAAAAAATCTGGAATATGATTCGTATGCCGATTTGAGCAATTATGAATCTGCACATTCCTATTATACTCAACAGCCTGATTTTAAAGTGTCTGCTGATTTTTTACCGAGCACACTGAAAAATCTAAAATATGATGACGCGAAAGATTATAACAATTCATCATCTTATAAACAACTTGCTTATGGTAAGACACTGGATGGAATTTTTGATGGTATTGGTGACGATTATAACAATGCAAGCACTGACGATCTCAAAGTGATTAATGATATCAAGATACCTGCTTTAAAACAAGATGTAGTGGCCTATTTGGGAAAATTTATGGTGTCTCCATCGAACCCAAACATGAAAAGTATTCATGAGTTTTTAGTGAGCAATACGTCTGATGAAGACACAAAAATGAGCCTCAATGATACCTACGAAAAAAATAAAAGCTTGGTTATGGGAATGCCCTCGCCGCAATTTGTGAATTATGAAAATCATAAGGGAGGCAATACGTCTCTTGCCGATTTGAAAGGTAAATATGTGTACATTGACGTATGGGCAACTTGGTGCGGACCTTGCAAGCGTGAGATTCCTTTCTTAAAGGATGTTGAGAAAAAATATCATGGGAAGAATATTGAATTCGTTAGTACTTCTATCGATGTCGCGAAAGATTACAATACTTGGGTGGAAATGGTCAAAAACGAACAATTGGGCGGTATTCAATTAATGGCTGACAACAATTGGAAATCAAAATTTGTGACCGATTATGCTATCGAAGGAATTCCGCGATTCATTTTGGTGGATCCCAATGGGAATATCGTAACTGCAGATGCGCCGAGACCATCCGATCCAAAATTGGTGCAGATGTTCAATGACTTGAAAATATAATCACTAATATCACATAGAATATAAAATGCTACTTAATTTAAGTGGCATTTTTTTATTTCGATTTCTTCTTTTGCTCCTCTGATATTTCCGCTTCCATTTCAGGCTTATGGTTCTCCATCGGTGCAAATAAATCCATAAAGGCTTTTCCCAAATACTCGATGACGTGGCTTGCAATCAAACTTTGGTAGCCGTAATCCTCCACTGCAATATCGGCTGATTTTCCGTGAAGATACACACCAAAAACTGCTGCATTCAAAGATTCGTAACCCTGGGAACGTAATCCAGTAATGATTCCGGTAAGAACGTCGCCCGTTCCGCCAGTAGCCAAACCTGGATTGCCTGTGGAATTGATATATAATTTATCTTGATAAACCGTAATGGTATTTGAACCTTTGACTACGACAATCAAGTTATGCGTTTTCGAAAACTCCTTTACTTTTTTGAGTTTATCGAAATCATCTTTCCACTTCCCTATCAAGCGCTCCAATTCTTTGGGATGTGGTGTTAAAATTGTTTCTTTTGGTAATAATTTTAATAATTCATCCTGTTTTGATAACATATTGAGTCCGTCCGCATCGATGACCAAAGGTATTTTGTTCTTTTTTAAAAAAATTTTGAATGAAGAAATGGTTGCATCGTCTGTCCCCATTCCCATTCCTATTCC
>JBBSLN010000365.1:0-3297 GCA_038255205.1 Flavobacteriales bacterium | reverse complement strand
CCTTTATCTTCACTCACTTCCACATTGACGAAACGCCCGTTGTGTTTGAAGTCTTGGAAAAATGCCAATACTTTTTCCTGTAATTCTTTATTGGTATTGAAAAATGAGAAACTGTCTTTGACATCAACCTTAAATACATCATCACGACCCAACTCAAGAATTTCCTTTAAGAAATCTTTCAAGCTCATCCAATCATAACCGTCTTTTTGACCTACGTTGATGAAATAGCGTGATGTATTATCATCAGATTCGTAACCTCGACCACCAAAATCGCGTCCACCATCACTATCTCTGTCGCTTCCACGGGAAGAATCAGTAACGTTCAAATTTTGTGATTTCTTGTAATAGTTATAGAAACGTGTGAATTCAACCGAAAAGAATTTTTTGATCAATTCTTCTTTGGTCGTATCTTCAAATAATTCATTGATGCTGGTTAAGTATTTATCAATTTCGTGATTGATTTCTGTATTGTGAACTTTATTGGCCAAAGAGAATAATTGCACTTCACAGATATCCTTACTATCAGGAATTTGTTTCAATTCAAACTTCTGATTGATGATGCGTTCAATGCTTTTGATTTTTCTGATTTCGCTTTTAGAAACGATCACCATCGAAATACCAGTTTTTCCAGCACGTCCAGTTCTTCCCGATCTGTGGGTATAGATTTCAGGTTCATCAGGCAACTGGTAATTGATAACATGTGTAATGTCGTCAACATCAATACCGCGAGCGGCAACATCTGTAGCGACTAACATCTGTATTTGCTTCTTACGGAACGAGTTCATCACCATATCACGTTGGTTCTGACTCAAATCACCATGTAATGCTCCAGCGTTATAGCCATCCTCAATCAATTGCTCGGCAACTTTTTGGGTATCGCGTTTCGTACGACAGAAAATCACAGAAAAAATATCCGGATTCGCATCGGCCAAGCGTTTCAAAGCGGAGTAACGGTCACGAGAGTTCACTAAATAGTATTCGTGGGATACTTGATTCGTGCTTTCATTTTTATTACCTACTGTAATTTCAACAGGTGAATTCATGAATTTTTTAGCTATGGTCGACACTTCTTTCGGCATCGTTGCAGAAAACAACCAAGTACTTTTATCTTTAGGAGAATGTGAAAGGATATCCGTAATATCTTCATAGAATCCCATGTTCAACATCTCATCAGCCTCATCTAATACTGCATATTCTATTTTAGAAATATCCACCATGTTACGTTTGATCATATCTTTCATACGACCAGGAGTCGCCACGACGATTTGCGCACCACGTTTGACGTCTCTAGCTTGATCACTGATACTGGCACCACCGTAGATGGCAACCACATTCAGACCTTTACAGTATTTACCGTAAAGTTTCAGTTCGTTGGTGATTTGCAAACAAAGTTCGCGAGTAGGAGAGAGGATCAATCCTTGAGTAGTTCGACTGTCAATATTGATTTTTTGAAGCATTGGAAACCCAAAGGCAGCGGTTTTACCCGTTCCTGTTTGTGCCAAGGCAACCAAATCGGTGTCTTTTTCCAATAAAATTGGGATTGCTTTTAATTGGACATCACTAGGCGTTTCAAAACCTAAATCAGTGATAGCGTGCAGAAGGTCTTCATTGAGACCTAATTCTTGGAATGTGTTCATTCGTTTGTAATAAGTATTCGATTATGTTTTCAAGTGTTATAACAGAAGCGAATCGACATACTTAAACCTAAACTTCCAGTAACACATCCTCACCTTGAGGAATTTAAGCCATTTTTCAGGCTATGAGTTCATTGAAGCAAAAGCTCCTGCGAACGAAGGTGCAAAATTACGCAATTATTTTTGAATTACGATTTACGATTTACGATTTTTTATTTGCGCTTGAAATTTGATTGATTTTTCTATGTTTTAAAGGGGTTTGGGGCGTTTTAACACGCTATCCGTTGTATCTTTTTTGCTGATTCCGCAAGCTCCATCAGCAAAAAAGGATGCCACTACTATCGTTAACGCAGCTTTATAATCTGATTACAAAATTTTCTTTTACCTGTTCATTTCTAAAAAAAACAAATCCCCAGAAAAAAGTGTCGATGGTCACCGTGACTTGTGGGTGTTTTTTGATGAGTTCCCAAGCCTCGGTCATTCCCTTGGACCAATGGATGTCATCAAAAATCAAAACAGAATCATTGTGGATACTTGGCAATAGTTGGTTGAAATAGTCAAGTGTCGCTTCCTTATCATGATGCCCATCAAAAAACACCAAATCCCAGTGCGTCTTATCTAAAGTTGGAATGATTTTAGAAAAGTGGCCAGTTTTTAATTCCACATTGTTAACTTGAAATTCATCTAGTTTATGACGCGTGAACTGCGAAATTTCAGGGCAGCCTTCGATACTTACAATGGTAGCATCCGGTTTTCCTAGCGCCATCGAAAATGTGCTGATTCCCAATGAAGTTCCGAGTTCAAGAACATTTTTAGAATCAAAATAAGACACTAAACGATATAATAATTTTGCTCTTTTGAGCGAAGTCCCAGAAGATTTGGCAATGTCTTTAATCACTCTTTTATTGGAATCAAAAATGCGCGAGCCTGAACCAAAATCGGTGATTTCAATTTGTTGTGAATCCCCTAAAAGTGAATCGCGATAGGATTTTATCTTTGAGTAATCTGAATAGTCGGTTGTATCATAAAAGCACTTCGTCGCCAAATCAAACACAAATGGGGAGTGGACTCCGTGTTGGTTTTTTGATTTGAGCAGGAATTTTATGTAAGCGAGAATTTGATACAATTATAAATGTTGTTTCAGGTTTCTATTGTTTCAAGGTTTAGTGTTCAGTGTTCAGAGTTCAGAGTTCAGGGTTTACAGTTAGGAGTTCAGAGTTCAGAGTTCAGAGTTCAGGGTTCAGAGTTCAGGGTTCAGAGTTCGGAGTTCAGTGTTCAAAGTTCAGGGTTCAGAGTTCAGAGTTCAAAGGACAAAGGACAAAGTTTCAAGTTCAAGTTTAAATGATTCGTTTAAATTTAAATAAATAAAATTTGTGATAGTCCGTTCCATCTATTTACCACAAACCACAAACTGTCAACTGCCACTGAAAACTTTGACTTATTTCCTTTGCGTCTTCGCGCCTTTGCGAGACAACCTAATCTTCTAACTTTTCCGACAACTCAAACCAACGAGCCTCTTTCTTCGCTATGTTATCTATAATCTTTTGTAATTCATCAGACAGCTTTTTAATTTGATCTTGAGTCAATGAGGTATCATGAAACTTCTCTTCCATCGTTTTTTTATCATGTTCAAGCGCCCTTATTTTGCTTTCGATTGATTTGT
>JBBSLN010000364.1:0-3325 GCA_038255205.1 Flavobacteriales bacterium | reverse complement strand
GTCTTTGTTGGTATCACCACAACCGATACACCATTCGTCCGTTGTCATGTTAATAGTTGCGTTGCCATTTGCATTTGCCTCTAGATTTCCAATATCACCTTTATGATAACCATTTGAGCTTCCCCATTTTCCGTGCGGTTGATTGGTAGGATTCCAATGGCCACCAGTGGATTTACCATCTGGGGACGAACAATCTGCTTTCTCGTGGATATGTATGGCGTGCGTACCCGCCGATAATCCACCAACAACCAAGGTCATCGTCACTTTGTCATTTTCTTGGGTGAATACAGCGTTACCTTTTACTTGACTATTGCTTTTTGGTTCTAAAGAAACTTGAATCTTTTTTACGTCGTTGTCATAAGTTTTAGATGTATCCATTTCAGAATCTCCCATTTCTGTTGAATCATCCATCTTATTTTCTTTTTTATCGCTTTTACAGGATGTGCTAATGGCAACTGTAAAGATTGCCAGAATTAAAAGTATTTTTTTCATTTGTATTGGTTTTAACTAATTATTTAATAAAGTTACTGCTAATTTGCTTCATTGCAAATTCCTGAATGAATATAGTGAGATTAAAAGTGAGCGTATGACTTATATCATATTTTTAATACCGCATTTCGCATAATTTTGATTTGTTAATTTAACTTTAATTAATGCTGTGAACTTGATTGTATCATTAAAATATACTATCTTTTTTAGAAATTTCAAATTAACAAGACTAACAAATTACATTTAAGATGAAAAAAATAATCGTACCTATAGATTTTTCGCAACATTCAGAATATGCATTAGAAGCTGCATCTATATTGGCAAAAAAAAATAATTCACAAATCCTTGCTCTGCATATGCTGGAGATTTCCGATTCTATGTTAATCAATAGTGATAACGAGCAACATGCTAAAGTTGTATTTTTCTTAAAGCTTGCAGAACAAAAATTTGAGACTTTTTTAAATAAAGACTACTTAAACGGCGTAGAGGTTGTTCCCATTGTGAAGCATTTTAAAGTTTTTAGCGAAGTCAGCAATGTCGCTAAAGAGCACAGTGCCGATTTAATTGTTATGGGCTCACATGGTACTAGTGGCTTTAGTGAGATATTTGTGGGTTCGAATACGGAAAAAGTGGTAAGACATTCTGAAATTCCGGTTTTAATCATTAAAAACCAACCCACATCGATGGATTACAAAAACGTAGTTTTTGCCAGTGATTTTTCCGATGAATCAATTAAGCCATATATTAATGCGTCAAATCTATTGACCTCATTTGGTTCGGATATACATTTACTCTATGTAAATGTTCCGGGAGAACTTTTTAAAAGTTCTTCAGAAATGGAAGAGACAATGACAGGTTTTCTTACTAAAGCTGATGGAAACCTAAACAGAATGAATGCTGTCAATTACGTGTCTGACGTGTCAGTTGAAAGAGGAATTTTAACCTTTGCAAGAAAAATAAATGCTGATTTAATTGTTATACCTACGCATGGCCGTAAGGGTTTGGCACATTTCTTTGAAGGCAGTATTTCAGAAGATTTGGCCAATCATGCCAATCGACCGGTGATGACGTTTAAAATATAGAACCCTGTTTTGAAAATATAGAGGCCTGATGTATTTCAGGCTTTTTATTCATTTTAAATGGGATAAAAATATCCGAAATATGACATTTGTCATATTTTTTTTGCCTTGATAGATTTAATTTTGAAGACTAAATCATCTATATCATGAAATCAAAATCAAAATTTATTGTTCTTATTTCGGCGTTGACAATTTTCAGTTGTTTTAATAACGAAAAAAAGGAATATGCAACAGCGGAAGAAATACCAGTTAGTAGGGAGATGATTGCCGAATTGACTTCGCCTCCTCATGTGCCAACTCCAATTGGACGGAGAAAAGCCAAAAAACTCATCGTTAAAATGGAAATCCTTGAACAAGAGGGCGAAATTACCGATGGTGTACGATACGTCTATTGGACTTTTGGAGGTACTGTTCCCGGAAGTTTTATCAGAACTCGGGTTGGTGACGAGATTGAATTTCATTTACAGAACCATCCAGATAATAAATTACCACACAACATCGATTTACATGCCGTTAATGGACCAGGTGGAGGTGCTGAATCTTCCTTTGTAGCTCCTGGACATGAAAAAGTGTTTTCTTTCAAGGTATTGAATCCTGGTCTATATGTATATCATTGTGCGACAGCTCCTGTCGGAATGCACATTGCAAATGGTATGTATGGACTTATTTTAGTGGAACCTGATGGTGGTTTACCTCCTGTGGACAAGGAATATTATGTGATGCAAGGAGATTTTTATACAAAAGGGGCTAATGGTGAACGTGGTTTGCAACCTTTCGATATGCAGAAAGCCGTTGATGAAAGAGCGGATTACGTGGTCTTTAATGGAAAGGTAGGAGCTTTGACTGGTGATGGTGCGTTAACCGCTAAAGTAGGCGAAACCGTACGACTTTTTGTAGGTAATGGAGGTCCTGGTTTAGTGTCTTCTTTTCATGTGATAGGTGAAATTTTTGATAGGGTTCACGTTGAAGGAGGTGACTTAATTAATACGAACGTTCAAACAACCATGATTCCTGCTGGTGGTGCTGCCATAGTAGAATTTAAAGTTGAAGTACCTGGAACATTTATTTTAGTTGACCACTCGATATTCAGAGCGTTTAATAAAGGTGCTTTAGGTATGTTGAAGGTAGAAGGTGAGGAAAATAAAAAAATCTATTCAGGAGAGTTGATGGATAACATCTATTTGCCTGAAGGTCCTGGAATCCAATCGATGCCTACCACAGATGAAGTGAAAGAATCTGACATACCAGCACAATCTTTTGCAGAACAAATGGAATATGGAAAAACAATTTATGGTCAAACCTGTATTGCGTGTCACCAAGCAGAAGGACAAGGGATTGCAAATGCCTTTCCGCCTTTGGCAAAATCTGATTATCTAAATGCTGACGTCAATAGAGCTATTGATATCGTTCTTCATGGTAAAACAGGTGAAATGACAGTGAATGGAAAAAAATATAATAGTGTGATGACCAAGCAAATGATATCACAGGAAGAAGTTGCCAATGTATTGACCTATGTATATAACAGTTGGGGCAATAATAAGACTGTAGTCACTCCAGCAATGGTGAAAAAAGTAAAAACGAATAAATAATAAAGAAGAGAAAAGAAAAGAGAGAAGAGAGTAGAGAGTAGAGAGTAGAGAATAGAGAGTAGAGATTAGAGAGTAGAGAATAAGGATAATAGAAAAAGACATTCTTAAAAATCTAGAATCTAGAATCTAGAATCTAGAATCTAGAATCTAGAATCTAGAATCTAGAAT
>JBBSLN010000363.1:0-3331 GCA_038255205.1 Flavobacteriales bacterium | reverse complement strand
TGCAAATATACTACCTTTTACGGTTCCTGATACTTTTGATATGCCAATTCTTTTTTTGTAGTGCACAGGCACCTCAATGTATGATAAACACTGGCGTTTCGCCTTTAATTGCATCTCTACAGTCCACCCATAAGTAGGGTCTTCCATCTTTAAATTTAACAATTTTTGATATTTGATGGCGCGAAAAGGTCCTAGATCGGTGAACTTTGCACCAAAAAATAAACGCATTAAACTCGTCGCGAGCCAGTTGCCAAAAATTTGTTGCGGCATCATAGCGCCTTCTTCACGTAATGCTTTTACCCTCGCTCCAATGACAAAATCGATATTGTCTTCGATAATAGGATTGACAATTTTGGACAATTCTTCAGGGTAATCACTATAATCGCCGTCTAAAAACACCACAATATATGGTTTTATATCCTGATTTGCAATGTATTCCATTCCTTTTAGACAGGCGTTGCCATAACCCCTATGAGGTTGTGATAAAACAGTGGCGCCAGCATGTTTTGCAACTTCAGCAGTTTTATCAGTTGAATTGTTGTCTACTACAATAATTTCACCGACAATTTTTGGAATATCGTTAATCACCAATGCTATGGAATCTGCTTCGTTGTAAGCTGGAATAATTACTTTAATGTTGGGCATTTGAAGTTTTAAAATTGATGCAAAAGTAATATTTGTTTTTATTTTCTGTTCGCGATCTCCAAAGATCTAACGAGTGGAGACACGAAGTTATCGTGTAAATTTTAATTTGAGGATAATCAAACTGAACACTGCGACTGTCCGCTGCGACTGAACGCTGAACATCAAACACTATCTCTGATTCACCAAATCCATCAAATTCACATCATTTCCCAATAAAATATCGTTACTATTGATACGACCTTTCAATGAATCGTTCTCCAGTTTTAAAACTCCTCTCGGACAAACGGCAGAACAAATTCCGCAACCCACGCAGCTGCTTCTCACGATATTTTCACCCTTTTGGGCGTAGGCTCTCACATCAATTCCCATTTCGCAATAGGTGGAGCAGTTGCCACAAGAAATACATTGGCCACCATTAGTGGTAATCCTGAACTTTGAGAATAAACGTTGTTGGAATCCTAAAACGGCAGCCATGGGGCAACCAAAACGACACCACACGCGATTTCCAAAAATAGGATAGAAGCCAACGCCGATAACCCCTGAAAATATGGCCCCAATTAAAAAGCCATAGGAAGATTTTAGGAAACTTGTATCTACTAGAAAGACATTCTTGGTACCACTAAAATAGTGCATGCCTATCAGTACCATGATAATTACAAAATAGCCAATGGCCCCGTATTGGGCGTCCTTTGCCAATTCTTGACGTTTGAAAATCATGACCAAAGCGAATACAACCGTCAATAATGTTGCTACTCCAATTAAAAACACATTTTTTGTCAACCAATATTTACTGGAATCATCTCCTAAATAAGAATAAATAACAGCTGTCGTCATTAAGGTCACAAATACCACGACGCTATGCACCACCCAGCGCTCCACTTTCCAAGCAAACTGACTTTTATCACTCAAATGTCGAAACGGGTCACCAGCAGTTTCTGCCAAACCTCCACAACCACAAACCCATGAACAATACCAGCGTTTACCATACTTGTACGTTAAAATAGGTGTAATGATAAATATAGAAGCAATTCCAAAAATGAGCAGCGCTAATCCAATAGTTCCGGAACTAATAAAATCATTGACACGATACTGGTCAAAATTATAATAATTTAAAGGCCAGATATTCTTCAAGTCGTAGTAGGGCAAATGAAATGAATCCGAATTCATTCGCGCCATAAATTCTGGAATCAAAAAAGCAAATCCCAACTGAAAAAACATGACCGAATAAGTTCTAATTCGTTCGTATTTATTATGGCGATATTTCAAAATGAATTTATAGCCAAATATCAATATGGCAACCGTATAAAGGGTTCCATAGACAAACCATTGACTTGCTGGTCCTCCATTTAGCAAGTAGCTTAATGGGTCAAAAAGCGCAATCACACCAGTGTTTTCCTCGCCTTTTCCTGCCAATCCAAACCATTCTGCCTTAAAATAGAGAACGATATAAAAAAGTGTTAATCCAATTCCTGTTGCCCAACCCCAAATGCCTTTTGAAGAAATGGATTTAAACATGACGCCATCATTTTTGATGCCTTCTGTTTTTGTGAGATAGGCATTATTGGCAAAAATAACAGTCCCAACCGTCATCATTACAAGTGATAAAGTCAAGAAAAGTGGCTTATTTGGAAAATTGACATTAAATAATGCCAAAATCAAAATAAAGAGTCCGAGAACGCCTATTGCTACCGCAATTTTTTGGGTTTTGGAAAGTGCTTGCGAATCTGGTTTGGCAAGCGACATGCTGGAATTTATTTTGTTGTTCATGGTTGTTTGTTTAGTGGCGGGGAAAGACCTCACAGGTTTTCAAAACCTGTGAGGTCTTGCGCTACGCGTTATTCTAAAAGTAATTCTTGTTTTATTTGCAATTGTTTATTGTTGTGTACAAATTGAAAATTCTCTCTATTCTCAAATAAATTAAGTACGAAATCCCTATTCATTAAAGTTGGCTGTTTTGATAAAAATGATTTATAGGATGAAAATTTATAATCTTTGAAATTGTCAATAAATTGATGATGTGTTGGATTTGTATGAATGTATACAATCAAAGATTTCAAATACCCTTCATCATTAATTTTAATCCTTGAAAATCTGTCCTTAAATAAACTTCCGGTGCGATTATATGATTTATTAATAGCCTTTGCATAAGCATTGAAAAAATTTGAATAACCTTGAGAAATAGTTTTTGATTCAAAATTATCTTTTAAATAAACCAATAAATGAAAATGATTTTTCAATAAGCAAAACGCCAAAATATCAGAGTATGGTAGCACATGTTTTTTCAATAACGTCAAGAAATATTCATAATTTTTTTCTTCAATAAAAATATCTTCTTTATTGTTTCCACAATTATAAATGTGATAATAATTACCTTCTGTGAGTGGTTCGTAATTCATGATTTACGGCGAACTAAAGACCTCACAGGTTTTGAAAACCTGTGAGGTATGAAGTCGGTCAAGCCATTTTAAATTGTTTCCAATAGTCAGTTAATATCTCTTTCTCAAAGGTTTTGTAAAATTCTGGGTCGAAATTCGCTTCTTTCAAATGGTCCAGGACATAATCCGCAGAGCGTTTTTCTGTTAGCCAACGGTCAAAAATCTCATGCTTCATTCGAATTCCCAAGGTATTGATACCCAAGAATAGGTTGGTTTCTCCTTCATATTCAATCGTAATGCACTTGGTGTCA
>JBBSLN010000362.1:0-3335 GCA_038255205.1 Flavobacteriales bacterium | reverse complement strand
GCTGAACCGTTCCATGAAATCATTACGGACTGGCAGCGCGATTTTCAGACACAAATTGGTGTCAATCATGCCAAATATTTTGATGCCAACGGTTGGCTTTATTTCACAAGAGAACGTTTCGATTTGTTGTATCCAAGCTACGGTGACACCTATCCTACGTATATGGGAGCCATTGGAATGACTTACGAGCAAGCAGGCAGTGGAAGGGCCGGTTTAGGAATCATGAATGATGAAGGCATTGAACTCACATTAATAGACAGAATTGCACATCATACAACTACTGGACTTTCTACAGTAGAAATGGCTTCAAGGAATGCTCAAAAACTGAACACCGAGTTTAAGAAATTCTTCGATACTGCTGATATTAAATACAAGAGTTACGTTCTGCAAGGTCATAAAGACAAGATTGAAGCGCTTAAAACCTTGCTTGATAAACACGAGATAAAATATGGTTATTCAGGTTCTGGGAAAGTTTCTGGTTATGATTATAATTCCAATACATCTGGAAGCATCAATACCTCTACTCAGGATTTGGTCGTAAGCACCAACCAACCGAAAGGCAAAATGGTGAAGGTCTTGTTTGAGCCAAATGCAAAATTAAGTGATTCCATCACTTATGATATCACAGCTTGGAGCGCTCCTTATGCATATGGACTGAATGGTTTGGCAAGTAATAAATTAGTGCCAATTTCAGAGGTTGGAATAATGTCCACTCTAAACACTAAGAACACCAGTGCCATTGGCTATATTTTGGAATGGACCACCATGAAAGATGCCGAATTCTTAACGAATTTATTAAAACAAAAAATCAAGATTCGATTTTCAGAAAAACCATTTACAACAAAAAGCCCCGAACAAACATTTGACAGAGGCTCAATTATAGTAGTAAGAGGCGATAATAAGAATGTAGAAAATTTTGATGACAAAGTCATAGAGGCTGCCAATAAATTAAATAGAACTTTGGTTGCGGTCAGTTCTGGATTTTCAAAATCCGGGCCTGATTTCGGTTCTCCTGACATCAAATTGGTTAGCAATCAAAAAGTAGCCATTTTATCTGGAAAGTATACGTCTTCCTTAAGTTATGGCGAACTGTGGCATTTCTTTGAGCAGCAGTTAAATTACCCTATCACATCTATCAATACCGATGATTTTGGACAAATTAATCTAGACACCTATGGTGTACTCATTATTCCTAATGGCTACTACAGTCGCTTATTTGACAAATCTAATTTAGAAAAATTAAAAACCTGGGTCAGTAATGGCGGAAAAGTAATTGCCATCGATGGTGCCCTCAATATTTTTGCAGATAAAGAAGGTTTTGGACTTAAACGTAATAAACCGCAAGATTCGACAAAAGTTAAAACAAACTTAATACCTTATGCGCAACGTGAAAGGAATGGCACAAATAACCTCATTACTGGAGCTATATTTAAAAGCAAAGTAGATGTAACGCACCCAATGGCTTTTGGTTATGATAATGATTACTTTACATTAAAATTAGGAAGTGATTCTTATAGTTTGTTGGAAAGCGGTTATAACATTGCCTATTTAGGTGACAAACCTAAACCCGTCTCTGGTTATGCAGGGAAAGACGCTCTAAAAGGCTTGGATAATTCGTTGATTTTTGGAGAAGAAAACATCGGCTCTGGAAGTATGATCTATATTGTAGATAATATACTGTTTAGAAGTTTTTGGGAGAACGGAAAACTCTTTCTTGTCAATGCCGTGTTTTTCGTGAACAATAATAGATACGAGTTTTAAGTTTTATTGTTTTAGTCCATTTTAAAACCCCTGGCTTTAAATATGTTTTTTATAGATAGAATCAAGAGTAAACCGTTGGCCATTCTCTTTACCTTAGCCTTTATAGGTCTAATGGCTTTCCTGGATTATATTACCGGGACAGAACTTTCCTTTTCTGTATTTTATTTGATACCTATCGCGCTTTTAGCCGTAGGCAGAACGTCATCAAAAAGGCAGATTATCATTATTTCCTTTATAGCCGCAGCTTGCTGGTATTTTGTTGATGTACAAACTACTTCATATTCACATCAATTTTATCCGTTTTGGAATGCTAATGTAAGATGGGTTATATCCATTGCAATCGGGTTGCTTGTTTCTAATTTTCGTGAGAAGCATGACCAATTGGAAGATACTATTACCAAACTAAATTATCTCAACGACGAAAAAAATAAGTTCATTGGTATTGCTGCACACGACATTAGAAATCCAATCAGTGGTGTCTATAGTTTTTCGGAATTGCTTCTGGATGAAGACAAATCCAAAATGAACGATGAAGAATTGGAAATTGTAAAAATCATTAAATCTTTGAGCCAAGAAATACTCGATTTAATAAAAAACCTATTGGATGTATCTAAAATAGAATCAGGAAAAATTGATTTAAATTACCAACGCCAAGACTACATATCTTTCATAAAAAACCTATTGAAGATCAATCAACTTCTCGCCACTCCTAAAAATATTTCGATTAAGTTAGAAAGTAAACATATTGAATTAACAACTGATTTTGATGCTCATTATATGTCTGTTGTCATCAATAACCTACTTTCAAATGCCATTAAATTTTCGGAAAAGAATACCGTGATTACCATAAAAATCAGTGAACATAATAATCGAGTTCTAACTGAAGTTATTGATAACGGAAAGGGTATTGCATTAGACGAGCAAAACAAACTGTTTAATTACTTTCAGAAATCAAGTACTAAACCCACCGACGGTGAGTCTAGTACAGGGCTTGGATTAGCGATAGTTAAAAACATCATTAACAACTTCAAAGGAACGATAGGCCTCAAAAGCAATTTAAATGAAGGGTCTAATTTTTATTTTACGTTTCCTGTCAAAAATGATTGATTTAAGCATAAACATGTCACATGAAAAATAAACACGAGCTGGCATCAGAACAAACCCCGAATAGCTGAAACAAAAAAATTATTGGATTGCAGAAGGAATTATTTTCAGACTTATAATGCTCGTTTTCTCCAGCATTCTTGATTTAATTTTAGACAGAAATATTTTTGATGGATTTTGTAAAAAACTCCTGATTTGGATGATTGGTGCGATACTATTTGGTTTGACCATGAGAAATATCAGAGGCAGAAAAACCAGGGCGTAAATCAATAGGCCAGAACATTTCGGATGTACGAAAATTTTAATAAAATCTCAAGATTTAGATATATTTACTTTCCACATTGAAATCCGCCCCAAACTAATGAAAAAAAGAGAGCAAAGAGAATTTTTCAAAAAAACACTTCCCATTTGTTTATTGATTGTCGGATTTGGTATTTATCTAGCCATTCGTGGAAGCAAAGTAAAAACCG
>JBBSLN010000361.1:0-3342 GCA_038255205.1 Flavobacteriales bacterium | reverse complement strand
TTTTTCAGCCAGATATGTAATGGTTCGATTGTACCAACATCTTCGCAAGCTTCCAAAAGTTCAGAAACCGTCTTTTTAAGCGTTGGATGTTTTACAGCGGTTGCAATATCATTCAAGGGCTGAAGGACAAATTTTCGCTCACGCATTTTTATATGCGGCACTCTCAATAATTTCGTGTCCATGACCAAATCATCAAAAAACAAGATATCTAAATCAACCGTTCGTGATTCGTAAACCGCGTGGGGTGTTCGTGTTCGTCCCAATTGCGACTCAATACCGAGTAAGGCTTTCATAGTGTCTTCGGCAGAGAGCGTGGTCTCAACTATGGAGCAGCAATTCAAAAAATCATCGCCTTCAAATCCTGACGCCTGTGAATTGTAGATACGCGAAATTATATGGATGCTTCCAATTTGCCTAAAAATGAGGTCCACCGCATCTTGCAAATGCTTGATTCGGTCGCCTTTGTTGCTTCCAAGTGAGATATAAACTTTGTGCGGTTGGTCCATAATTAATGCCAAAATAAAGAAAACAAAATCACTTTGCACTATCTTTACGCTAACAACTTATCCACAATATGACCCTGAGAGACAAACTCGCCGCACAGCGTATTTATTTCCTTTTAGCAGCACTATTCATTACTTCTCTGGTGGTTTCTAATTTAATTTTTCAGAAGTTTTTCTATTGGTATCCTTTTGATATTGAAATTTTTGGAACGAAATTGTTCGAAATTTCAGTTGGCATTTTGCCATATCCCGTTACATTTTTGATTACGGATTTAATCAGCGAAATTTATGGCAAAAAGCGAGCAAATGATGTCGTCATCGTGGGCATATTTGCCTCTTTGTTTTCGCTTTTGATTGTGCTGATATCCAATCATGTTCCTGCAACAAGTTGGTCTCCAATTGGGGACGGATTATTTACAACGGTTTTTGGAAGTACCGCAATTGCAGTGACGGCAAGTATGATGGCTTATCTGTTTGCCCAGTTTATCGATATCCAAATTTTCCATTTTTGGAAACGATTGACGAAAGGCAAACATTTGTGGCTTCGGAATAATTTTTCTACATTTTCATCCCAATTCGTCGATACACTGACGATTTTACTTTTATTATGCTACTTTGAGATTATTGCTTGGGATAAATTCTATGGCTTATTGATTAGTGGTTTTTTGTTTAAGGTGCTAATCGCCATTTGTGACACGCCCTTTTTATACTTGGGAGTCTATTTATTTAAGAAAAGATTCAAGTTAAAAACCAATGAGGAAATTGAACTCATCTGATATTGGTTAAAATCCAAAATGTCAAATGTCAAATTCCAAATTCCAAATTCCAAAGATTCGAGTTCAAGTTCAAGTTCAAGTTCAAGCTCAAGTTTAAAAAAAGGATAAAATGAGACATCATATCAAGATTATAAACTAATAAAGACTAAAGTTTTATTAAATTTAACATTTCATCGACTTTTAAGATCACATTTGCGTATATATCAATAATGAACTAAACCATTCTATCCCATATGGAAACTACAAAAAAACGAACATCGCCGATTAAAAAGATTCTTAAAATAACAGGAATCACCTTATTGATTCTTATCGCTGTTTTGATCGCTGCACCATTTGTGTTCCAGTCCCAGATAAAGGATATGGTGAAGAATTTTATCAATCAAAACCTCAATGCTCAAGTGGAATTCAGAGATGTGAATTTAAGCCTGTTTAGGAGTTTTCCACAAGCATATGTTGAAGTGAGCGATTTGGTCATTACGAATTTTGAACCGTTTAAGGATGAAACCTTGGCAACCGCAAAAAGTCTAGCCTTTTCCATGTCAATAAAAGAACTATTTAAAAGTGCCGACGAAGGCCCAATTGTGGTAAACACCATAAAGTTAAATGAAGCCTTATTGACTCTTAAAACAAATGCAACTGGTCAAACCAATTATGACATAGTCAAAGAAAGTACAAACAATGAAACTTCAAGCTTTGCGTTTGATATTAAAGATTATAGCATCAATAAAAGCGCAATGACATATATCGATGACAGTTCAAAATTGACATTATATATCACAGAATTGAGCCATTCAGGAAATGCAAAATTCACCGATAAAATTTCGGAATTGGATACCTATTCTGAAGCGAATGTTAGCCTTATCATGGACAGCATTAATTATCTTAACAATAACCACATTAAACTGGATGCGCTGATTGATTTGGATTTGAATAATGAAAAGTATACTTTCAAGAAGAACAAAGGATACATCAACCAATTACCATTGGTATTTAAAGGCTATGTTCAAATGATTGAAGGTGGACAGGAAATCGATATCAGCTTTGAAAATCCTGGGTCGTCGTTCAAGGATTTCTTGGCAGTCATTCCAGAAAATTATTCTAAAAATATTGAGACTGTAGAAACGACTGGCGATTTTAAAGTCAGTGGCATTATAAAAGGGAAAGTGACCGAAACCACTATTCCGACCTTAGATATCAGCATTAAATCGAATAATGCCTCTTTTAAATATCCCGATTTGCCTAAAAAGGTTGAGAACATCATTATCGATACCCAAATTAAAAATGAAACAGGAAATGCAGATGACACCTATGTTGTCATCAACACCTTAAACTTCAAAATTGATGATGACGTATTTAAATCATCTGCAGTTATAAAGAATATTTCTGGCAATATGTTAGTCAATGCTGATATTGATGGTGTTCTTAATTTGGCAAATTTGACTAAAGCGTATCCTATTGACTTGGAAAATGAATTGAGCGGAATTTTGAGGGCGAAACTTAATACCTCTTTTGACATGAACGCCATAGAAACGAACGCTTATGACAGAATTAAAGCTTCTGGAAATGCAAACATCACTAATATGATATTTTCTTCAGACGCCATGAATCAGCCGTTGCAGATTTCGAAAGCAGATATGACCTTTAACCCTTCAACCGTCACCCTGAATAGTTTTAATGCTAAAACCGGTCAAAGTGATATATCGGCAACAGGAACCATCAACAATCTGATAGGTTTTATGTTGAGTAAAAAAGTCAATCTGAAAGGTGATTTCAATGTGAGTTCAAATACGTTGGCATTGAATGATTTTATGTCTGAAAAAACAACCTCTTCCAGTGCCTCTGGAACCAGTACAAAATCAACAACCGAAGCTTTAAAAATCCCAGCATTTTTGGAATGCTCCATCACGGCAAATGCAAATACAGTTATTTATGATAACCTGAATTTGAAAGAGGTAAAAGGAAATTTAACTATCAAAGACCAACAGGCCAATTTAAGCGGACTGACCTCAAAACTATTTGATGGGTTGCTGACGGTTTCAGGAAATGTGAGTACTAAAGAGGAT
>JBBSLN010000360.1:0-3353 GCA_038255205.1 Flavobacteriales bacterium | reverse complement strand
TCCCTTTTACATTTACTAATACTACAGCGAAATCTTTTTCAACTTCGCTTTCAGGAGCAGCGTTTTCAGCTGCACCTATTTCTGGAAATACCCAAATATTTGAGGTTAAGGCAAATGATAATTGGACTGTAACGTTTGATACTCCCTTATCAAATTTAAGACTTTATTGTAGATTTTTAAGAACTAATGTAGTTGAATTTGACCAGCCTTTTGCAATTTTATCAAGCGATGGCACTTTTCTAAACACTAGTGGTAATCAACTAGAAACAACAACATTTTCAAATGGAATTATAGAGTTTACTAATCCTATTACAACATTAAGTCTAACTTATTTATCTGGTGATATAACGCCAGTTGCCTTTACATTTGGCCTGCCTGCAGCATTATCAATTGATAACGAAGCAAAAATTAATAATAAGACATTTCTTTATCCAAATCCAGCAAATGATATCATTAAATTATCGGGACTTTTTAAAACAGAAAATTATTCAATATTTAATATTTTGGGAACAAAAGTTAACAAAGGAATTATCTCTGTTAATGATGAAATAGATATACAAAACTTGCCAAAAGGAATATACTTTTTAAAATTAGATAATGGTAATATCTTTAAATTCATGAAAGATTAAAGAATACAACATTTGCGCTAACACCTGTATAAGCCATTGCTAAGTCTGTGCTAATCTGGAAAATTTTCGGGAATTTTCCAGCGGAGTTTTGTACTTTTAATGGCTTTTGCTTTAATACGCAACGGCTCATTCGCATCAACGTTACCCACAAGCTGAAAAAAAATCTCGCTTCAATTGAAAATCCAACCGAAAAAAGCCAGCCGCACATTTTAGCACTTTCGGTTTTCACCAACACACAATTCCACCGCTAAAAAACCAAAAGAGCTAAAATCTTCCGAAAGCTTCGAAACTATTGTATTTAAGTATTTGCTTAAATAAGAAATCAATGTAAATTTGTGTTATGGAAAATAATTCATGCATAAGACAACAGGCAGATATTAAACAAATAAAACGTTGCAAAGACACAGTTTCGGATTTAAATGAATCGTTTGACTATTTAGCAAATGGACTTTCATTAGTTGGAAACAGCGTGAGACTTAAAATACTTTACCTACTCTTTGAAGAAAAAAGACTTTGCGTTTGTGATTTAAGCGATATTCTCGGAATGAACATTTCTGCTATTTCTCAACATTTACGGAAAATGAAAGACAGAAATCTATTAGAAACAGATAGAGAAGCTCAAACGATTTTTTACTCACTAACTACTGAATATGAAAAATTGCTAAATCCGTTTTTTGAAATACTTGATAAAAACAAAATATTAGAGACGATATGAAAAGTGAAAACAAATTAATCGGTGCAGGTTTGCTAACGGCAATAACAGCTTCATTATGCTGTATTACACCAGTTTTAGCTCTTATCGTAGGAACAAGTGGAATTGTTTCAACATTCTCGTGGATTGAGCCATTTAGACCTTATTTAATCGGACTGACACTTTTGGTTCTTGGATTTGCTTGGTATCAAAAATTAAAACCTCAAAAAGGAATTGACTGCGAATGTGAGGTGGACGAAAAACCAAAATTTATTCAATCAAAAACGTTTTTAGGAATTGTAACCGCATTTGCATTTATTATGTTGGCTTTCCCGTACTATTCGGGTATTTTTTATCCAAACAAAGAAAAGCAAATAATCGTAGTTGACAAATCGGACATTAAAACGACTGAATTTAAAATCAGCGGAATGACTTGTGCGAGTTGCGAAGAACACGTAAACCACGAAGTGAATAATTTAAACGGAATTGTAAACTCAAAAGCGTCATACGAAAACGGAAACGCAGTTATTGTATTTGACAAAACCAAAACTAATGAAACGGAAATTGAGAAAGCTATTAACTCAACAGGTTACAAAGTAACCGACAAAAAAGAAAACTAATGGAAATTCAATTAAAATCAGAAATTACTTGTCCAAACTGCGGACACAAAAAAGTAGAAGATATGCCAACAAATGCTTGCCAATTCTTTTACGAGTGCGAGAATTGTAAAACAGTTCTGAAACCAAACGAAGGAGATTGTTGTGTTTATTGTTCATACGGAACAGTACCTTGTCCCCCAATTCAAGAAAACAAAAGTTGTTGTTAAAAAGCCAACGCTAAAAGCCATAAACATTTGCAATTCACACCAGCCAAAGCTAAAGCCAAAAATTGCAAAAGAGTATGTCTTGCCAACGCATAAATCCGAACAAACAAGAAAGAAGATAATCTGAAAAACATTACATAGATAAAGCCTGTGGGTAATAGCGTATATAGGCAATAAGGGCTTTGTTTATAACCCCAAAGTTATTACCTTTCAGACAAGTTCAGTAATAAACGGAAAATTATAGTAAACTTTTCCCCTTACTGCATATATACATCAACGTTGTGTGTAATTTCCCTCTTCCTCTCGTCCTAGAATAGGTTGACTAAAAATTAATCATTTAATTATAGTCACTTATGAAAAAAACTATTTTAGTATTCTTACTGTCAATTGGAATTATGAAATTTTGCTACGCTCAATGTGAAATTATAGAAGTTGAAGCAAAAGGAATTTTCAGCGAAATTGAAGTTGACAAGCATAACGAAACAATAAAGTTCATACAAAGCGAAGACGAAAAACTGAAAAAACAAACTTTGGCTGCTGTTTTGAAAAATCCCAATAACTATAATCCTCCATTGCTATATGCACTATCACGAGAACTTTTTCTACAAGGAGAATTGTTTTGTTCATAGTATTGGTGTTTGCTTCAAATACGCCAAAAATTGGTAAAACCAAAAAGCATAATTGATTTCTTATCACCAGACGTAATCCTCATCCCTCATTCTTCATTCCTCATACCTAATTCCTATCTCAACACCGCGCCCAATTCTCTTTCAAAATTAGCCTGTAACTTACCCATAATCTTATCAATCTGCTTATCGGTCAACGTGCTATTTTCATCTTGAAGAATAAAACTGATAGCATAACTTTTCTTTCCGTCTGGAAGATTTTTACCTTGATACACATCAAATAAATCCACATCCTTCAACAATTGCTTTTCGGTTTGCATAGCAATGGTGTCGATTTGCTCGAATGTGATACTGTCATCGAGTAATAACGCGAAATCACGTCGCACTTCAGGATATTTCGGGATGTCCTTAAATTTGATTCTGTTGTTTTTTGCCATCGTTAATACATTGTCCCAATTAAAATCTGCGAACATGACTTCCTGCGAAATGCCAAAATGCTTCAACACCTTTTTATTGACCATGCCAAATTCCACCAATTTAGTTTTTCCTAGTGATAAGCTTAAACCTTCGCTAAATACATCATT
>JBBSLN010000359.1:0-3358 GCA_038255205.1 Flavobacteriales bacterium | reverse complement strand
TGCTTTTCCCATCAACAAGGTTCAGGCTTAATATAGGAGTCAATAAACAGGTGGCCTTCTTTGACCAGTTTTTCAACCCTAGCAAATCCCACAGCACTCCCAATGGTCTTTATCAATTTGGATTTGCCATTGACTTTGGCTAAAACCTGGAAACTTATTCTTCCGCTCTTATTCCTTTTTTTCCCGTACAATCATAATTGAAATTAGGGAAAAATCAGGCTGGGTCACCCAAAAAAAACTCAATAGTTTGTAATTTACTGTAATTCAATAAAATAAGATATTTACTCCAAATTTATGTCGAAGTCAGGAGTTAAATGATCCATAAAACAGCTATAGCAAAACCTTTTTTCTTTGCGACTCCGCGCCTTTGCGAGATTAAAATCGGTAGGTTTAATTATCTTTACAAAAAACATACAAAATGCTTCACCTCAAACTCGAAACCGACCCACGCTGGGCAACTATAGTCGCTTCCAATATAGAAGAAATCCTAACTGACCACGCTTGGTGTGAACAAAAGGCTGCAACGAATGCCATAACCATCATTACCTTAAATTCCGAATATCCGGATTTGGTAACCGATTTGTTGGCATTGGCAAAAGAAGAGTTGGAACATTTCGCGATGGTACACGAAATCATCAAAAAAAGAGGGTTTAAACTCGGACGCGAACGTAAAGACAGCTATGTTAATGAACTTTATAAATTCATGAATAAGGGTGGCACGAGATTGCAGAGCATGGTGGATCGATTATTGTTTTCTGCAATGATTGAAGCTAGAAGCTGTGAACGCTTTAAGTTGCTTTCCAAAGAAATCAATGACGCGGAATTATCTAAATTTTACCATGATTTAATGATCAGTGAAGCAGGCCATTATACGACATTTATAACCTTTGCTCGCAAATACGGAAAAGATATTGATGTTGATAAGCGCTGGAAAGAACTTGTAGAGTTTGAAGGACACTTAATAAAAAGTTACGGGAAATCTGAAAGAATTCATGGATAAGGGAACTCCTTTCCTACTCACTCAAAAGCTCATTAACAAACCCCTCAAACTCTTTCTTAAACTCTACATATTTTTTACCAGTTGCAGGGCCATTAAAGCCTGTGTGGATTTTTCGAACCATGCCCTTTTTGTCAATAAAAATGGTGGTTGGATAAGACAAGATACGATTCAGCATTGGTAATTTTTGCTGTGCTACGGTCTTATCGGAAGTTCCGTATTGTGCCAATAATATTGGGTAATTGATACCGACACCATCTTTCAGACGATCGATGCTTTTAAATGCAGCTTCTTTAGTTTTGGCATATTCAAAGGCCAATGCTACAAACTCAACATCTTTATCTCTGTTTTCTTTATGAAATTGTGAATAGTATTTACTCTCATCCAAACAATTTGGACACCAACTTCCCATAATCTGGACAATTACCACTTTATTTTTAAATTGGTCGTGATTCAACGAAACCATTTTTCCAGAAGTATCAGGAAAATTAAATGCAATTTTCTCGTAACCTTCTTTTAAAAAGGTTAGTTTGTTCTCATCTGGAAGTTCAAAGTTTTCGTTTCGTTTGGCGATAAAAGGTTCATTAAAATGATTTCCCGAATAGAAGGTGCCTTGCATCGCGTTGTTCGAAACTGTTGCCGTAAACAAAAAAGAATGTGCGCCATCAAAGGTTGATAATTTTAATTGATCACCATCCATTACGCCTTCTAAATAGCGATAATCTCCGGTGGCAGTCCGAAACGTTCCACTCACTTTAGTCCCTTCTTGTTTGAAAATTCCTTTAGCGACATATTCGTCACCTTTAACCCCTTGACTGAATACCGCTTCCCAATTACCGCTGACGTCAAATGATGCAGGTTGTGATGGCTCATCAAAACGTGTTTTTTTGTTATAAACCGCTTTGAACGGAAGCACTCTATCCAAACTTTCCTTAATGAAATCACCTTCTAGAATTGAATCCTTCAACTTCAGTGCAAAATAGCCCTCAAAAACTGGCATCTTTATAAAAATGGAATCATTGCGGTATTCGATATCATCTACCAAAATCACTTCATCAGCATTAAATATTTTCATGCCTTTTTTAGCAGTGATTTCAAAATTAAACGGAAGCATTTCAGTGTCGGAAATCTCTAATTCGCCTCTCCAAACGCCTTGTGTCATTGGAATTGCATAATAATCAGGATTACATGATGATAGAAGAATAATTGATAAAACAAATAATAATGACCTCATAATTGGCTGTATAAATAAACAAAGGTCGAAATTAAAGACAAATTGCTTACAAATAAAATTATTTAGCATTTCTATTACTCTCTAGGATTATTATCTTTACCGCATGAATAAATTTACAGCATGAAAATTTCCTATAATTGGTTAAAACAGTTCGTCAATATTGATTGGTCACCCGAAAAAACCGCCGAGCTTCTCACAGATCTAGGTTTAGAAGTTGAAGGCGTTGAGCGGTATCAATCCATAAAAGGTGGATTGGAAGGTATTTTGGTTGGTGAAGTTTTGACCTGCGTGCAGCATGAGAATGCTGACCGATTGAAAGTGACCACCGTAGATATTGGCACTGGCCAACCATTGCAGATTGTTTGTGGCGCGCCTAATGTGGCTGCAGGACAAAAAGTCCCTGTGGCGACCATTGGAACTACCTTATATACTGAAGCAGGCGAACCTTGGATAATTAAAAAAGGAAAAATTAGAGGCGAAGAAAGTCAAGGAATGATTTGTGCGGAGGATGAATTGGGACTTGGCAAGTCGCACGACGGGATTATGATTATGGACGCCAATTTAAAAGTAGGAACGCTCGTTTCAGAGGTTTTTAAAATTGAAAATGACCATGTATTCGAAATAGGGCTAACACCAAATAGAGCGGATGCCATGAGCCATTATGGTACGGCTCGCGATATAAAAGCAGGTTTAGTCCAAAAGGAACTAAATGTGGAATTAATTACACCATCGGTCAGTTCTTTTCATGTGGATAATCGCACCTTAAAAATTGATGTGGAAGTTTTGGATAAGACCTTGGCACCTCGATATTGTGGTGTGACGCTTTCGGGTCTTAAAATTGCCGAGTCACCTGAATGGCTACAAAATCGATTGAAAGCCATTGGGATAACACCAAAAAACAACGTTGTGGACGTCACAAATTATGTGCTTCACGAACTTGGACAACCCTTACACGCTTTTGATGCTAATAAAGTCACTGGAAATAAAGTCATAGTTAAAACGCTTCCAAAGGGCACAAAATTCACAACGCTCGATGGTGTGATTCGTGAATTGCACGAAGAAGATTTGATGATCTGCAATGCCGAAAAACCGATGTGCATCGCTGGTGTTTTCGGAGGAATTGATTC
>JBBSLN010000358.1:0-3363 GCA_038255205.1 Flavobacteriales bacterium | reverse complement strand
ATTGAATGTGATCGTTGGATTGAACTCGTATGTTTTGCAAAAAACATTAAAATTAAATTCATGAACCGTTCTTTCACCTTCACCATAGGGGATTTGGAAATAGTTACACAATCGTCGGTACACTTGTTTCAAGAAATCAATCGATGGCAACACATTCAAAAATTGATTTTTCAAGGTCTGTTCATCGGTCTTGTTTTTTAAGATGACCGCAAATGCTTTTTCCCCATTTCTTCCAGCCCTTCCTGCTTCTTGATAATAACTTTCCAAGCTTTCTGGCAAATTGACGTGAATGATATTTTTTACATCTGCTTTATCTATTCCCATACCAAATGCAGTCGTGGCAACCATGATTTCTTTTTGATTATGTGTCCACAAATGCAAATAATCCTGTTTTTCCTTATTGCTGATGCCGCCATGAAAGTAGAGACTGGAAAATCCTTTCGCCTCTAAATACGAATGGATATCGAGCGTCACTCTCCTTGTTCTCGCATAGATGATGGATGAGCCCTTATGTTTTGTCAGTATTTGCGTAATCTTGTAGGGTTTGTCATCCGTATCCAAGACCAAATAAGCAATGTTGGGACGTTCAAACGAGGCTTTGAATATTTTAGGAGCGATAAAATCCAGTTCCGAGACAATGTCTTCCACCACTTCGGGTTTTGCGGTGGCCGTAAGTGCAATAACATTCACCGTCGGATGCAATTCCCTCAAAACAGTGATGTTTTTATATGCTGGCCTAAAATCATTTCCCCACTGACTAATGCAATGTGCCTCGTCAACCGCAATAAGATTGACATTCATTTGCTGGATTCTGTCGTTTACCAAATCCTGTTGCAATCGTTCAGGAGATAGATATAGAAACTTGTAATTGCCATAAATACAATTGTCCAAAAGCGTATCCAGATCAGCAAACGAAATACCGCCAGTAATTGCCAGTGCTTTGATGCCTTTGCTATTGAGATTGTTCACTTGGTCTTTCATCAAGGCAATTAAGGGCGACACTACAATGCAAATCCCGTCACGCATGAGCGCTGGTATCTGAAAACAAATCGATTTCCCGCCACCTGTTGGTAATAATGCAAAGGTATCTTCATTTTGCAAAACGGCGTTGATGATGTCTTCCTGCAACGGTCGAAATGACGTATGATTCCAATAGCGTTCAAGAAAATCAATTGGCTGTTGCATGCTATAAATTTAGAGCATCTAAAATAAAATCAGCACGTTTTTCAATACTTTCAAAAGGAACATCAAAAAGATTGTAATCAAAATTCTTGTAGGAATTCAAAAGGTGCTTGTGAATGAGTTCGGCCTGTTCAAAATTTTCATAGCGCTCATTGTCACTTACAAATATTTTACGCCAAGGCGCCAAAACGAATACTTGGTCGTAACGATTGTTTTGGCAGGTTTCCACAAATTCAATGGGGTAATTGGAGTTAAAATAATCCATATATGCCAAAACGTCGGGTAGGCCTCTATCTAGAAAGACGGCTTCACCTTCATACTGGTCAGCATCAAAAAATTGTTTTAAACGCCCTTTTAAAAGCAGTTCGCTAAAGAGTAAAGGTTCGGTCAAAAACAACTGCTCAATACCTTTTTCACGTGCCTCTAGAGTCACTTGACGGGAAATTTCATCAAAACAGATATGCCCTCGTTTTTTAAGTGCGTTGATAATTGATGATTTACCTGTTCCAGGTCCACCAGTAATGACGATCTTTCTCGTGTTCAATTTGGCAAGTTTTGGTAACAAAAATCGTAATTTTAATAGGAATTAAAAAATGTAAAGTAAAATGTATCTTTACATAACATAAAAACAAGTATGAGTACAGAGCAAAACCCAGAAGAATTTTATAAAAAATTAAAAGACCAGTTATACGATACCGCACAATGGCCATCGGAATATCTTTATAAGTTTATTGTGACTTCAGACAAGCAAAAAATAGTAACTATAGAATCTTTATTCGATAATCTTGGCGCTGTCATTAATACAAAGGAATCTAAAAACGGCAAGTACACAAGTGTGTCCATCAATGTGCGAATGAAAGACCCTGAAGCAGTTATTGAAAAATATAAAGATGTTGCTGAAAAGGTGGAAGGGGTGATTTCTCTGTAGCTGGGAGTTGGAAGCTGGAAGCTGGAAGCCCGAGGTCGGAAGCTAGAATTTAGAAGCTAGAAGTAGAGGCTCAAAGTATGAAGAAGTAAGATTGAATTAGAAAATAAAAATTTGTTATCGTATATTCTACGTGTTTCAATATTTTTTATAAACTGAACACTGAACACTGAACACTGAACACTTTTAAAAGAACCAACACATTTATTTTTAACGTAACAAGCAACTCTACCATTTTTTTTGTATTTTGCACACGTACACAATAACTGCGTGTGCCTAACAGTAACACTACACATTATATTTTGACAACAATAGACGATTTAGAGTACAATACAGAGCGTGAGCATTTGATTATTCCCGAGTATGGAAGGCATATGCAAAAGATGATTCAATATGCGAAGGACAGACCTACAAAGGAAGAACGCAATGAGGTGGCGAAAGCGATTATTTCCGTTATGGGAAATCTGCAGCCACATTTAAGGGATGTCCCGGATTTTCAGCATAAACTTTGGGACCAGTTATTTATAATGGCCGATTTTGATTTGGACGTGGATTCTCCATATCCAACGCCATCCAGAGAGGAATTGTATGCACGTCCTGAAACCTTGAAATACCCACAAAATCATCCTAAGTATCGTTTTTATGGTAACAATATCAAAACAATGATTGATGTTGCCAATACTTGGGAAGAAGGGGATTTAAAGGAAGCTTTGATTTACACGATTGCAAATCACATGAAAAAATGTTTTCTAAACTGGAACAAGGATACGGTTGAAGATGATGTAATATTTAAACATTTGCGAGAGCTTTCTGGTGGTGAAATTAATTTGATGGAAACGGATGAAGATTTATCGGACGCTACCAGTTTAATGCGGTCTAAAAAGAAATTCTCCAATAGCACCAATAACAATCAGACTAATAAAAAATCGCAGTACAAGAAAAACAATTCAAAACGCCCACGCAAACGCTACTAACCATCCATGGCTACATTTATCATTGAAGGAGGTCACAAATTAAAAGGAAGCATCCAACCACAAGGCGCGAAAAACGAAGCATTACAAATTCTTTGCGCAGTTTTGCTGACCCCAGAACTCGTCACAATCCACAATATTCCAGACATCGTCGATGTCAATAAACTTATTTCCCTTTTAGGCAATTTAGGAGTTAAAACCAGCAAAATTGGTTCTGGCTCTTATACTTTTAAGGCAGATGAGGTAAATATGAAGTATCTTGAGTCTCCTGAATTTAAAAAGGAT
>JBBSLN010000357.1:0-3370 GCA_038255205.1 Flavobacteriales bacterium | reverse complement strand
TTATGACGGTGTAAAGAATGTATCTTTTTTTCATTAATGTTGATGGTTATCGCGTCTTAATGATGCTTGCGATTTTTACAAATCTAAATTTTATATCCCGTAAAGTTTTAGAACTTAATTTATATTTAACAGAATTTATATTAAGGTTAGACAAATACCACCATGAAAGTTTAACATAGTAAAAAAAATAAAAACCATCAGTGACAAATGGGCAACACTACAAACCATTAATTTAAAAAACAGCTCACACCCATACTACCTCTTACTAAATCATAATATGGAATTACTTAACCATACGAATGCTTAAACCCTGATGTTGAGGTGTATTTAGAATGGTTGAAGGATGGTATTGAGAATTTTAGGTATAGGTAGATTTTTCGATATTAAAAATACGTTATTGTAAGTTTTTGTCATTTAGGGCACACATTGAATTCCCAAAATAAAGTGGCATTATAATAAAGGTAAGATTTTAGTGAATTGTTAATTCCTGTTGCATATAAAAAAAATCAAAATTTTGATTTTTTTGCATACAATTGATTTTAACGGTGAAAATCAAATTCAAATACGACTTCAATATCTTCGGATATCTTATACTTACAACTTTTGGAATTTCTATTTCAAAAATTTGAAACCAATACCTTAATACTACCTTCCATCAGAATACCATTTTCAGTTTTTGAGATATCTGTTTTACAATCGGTCAGATCTTTCGTTACACCATGAAAAGTAAGCTGTCCATTGATTTTGAATGTACTTTTTGAACTTGAAAGTTGATCCATTGAATAGTTTTCAGTCGTTCCTTAAAAAGTAGCCTTCGGAAATTTGTTCGATTCGGCATAATTTGCGTTAAAATGCGCTTCCATTAATGCGTTTTTAAATCGAAATGCTTTTACAAGTGCCAAGGCTGCAAACTCACCATTTTCAGTATTGATAATGGCAGTCACCACATTGCTTTTCGCCGCCACTTCTTCAAACGAAATTTTCATCACTCCAGTCAACAGTTACCTGACCCAAAAATCCATTGTAATCTCATTGCTTGCACATTGGTAAAATGCATTTGGAACACTTGACCACCAGTTTCCAAATCCACTCCAGTGGATATTGGTTTTTTGAAAGGCGAATCACTCGCACGGTTGATATGCAAACCATAATCAGCATTGAGGGACCAACGTTTGCCAAGTTTGTGTAAGCTACCAAAACCCATTGCAAACTGCGAGTTGTATTAGTTGTCTATTGTAACATAATTGTCATGAAAATACGTTGGAGCCTGTTCAAGGGATAAATTGGCGCTCACTTTTCGTGAAATCAACAATTGTGTTGTGTAGCCCAAACGATGTTTAAACTCTGGTTTTGGAAGATTATCTTTTTCCAAAGCATTATTAATCATCAAGGAATGATACCCTACAATTGTGAATGGAAATCCATTATCACCTTGTGGTGCAATTCGCTATTTATGGCGAATTCATAAATTTTCTGAAAATAACCTTTCGATACACTAACGATAAATCCAACCTAAAGACCGCCAATAAAGTTTAAACGAGTCACTACATCGTCTAAACCAAAAGAACTGTTAATTCCGTTTTCAATATTGGCAAATTTATGAGATAACACAAAAGTCAATTCTTTTTTGGCTACCAATTTAGCGGATTCAAAATTGACGATTTTCGACCCTTTAAATGTGGCAATTGTATATTCATATTGAAAAGAATCTACATCAATTTCTGCAAGCAAATCATCTTGTGAAAACAAAAGAGAGGGAATGCAAAAAAGATGTAGACTGAAAACTTCATTTAGTTTTTTATAAAACGTTGGGTTTGATTTTTGTTTTCTGATTCAATGGAAATAAGATACAAACCGCGATTGAAGTTAGAAACATTAACATTGATTGTTTGATTCTCATTAAATGTTTTGGTGAAAACATTCTTACCTAATACATCGCGAATTGTCAATTTGATGTTCGTAAGTACATGAGGCAATTCAACAACGAGCAAATCGGTTGCTGGATTGGAAACAATGGTAAATAATTTCAATTCATTTTCGTCGACACCCAAATTTTCTGTTACTGTGATTGTGCCAGACATACTTGCGGCACCATGTACGTCACAGAAATAATCATTAGCCCCTATGACTGTGAATGTATGTGAAAATGTCGAACCATTTGGTCCAAGAAAACCGCTGTCAAAAGTCTCTACGGAGCTTCCTGGGACGTTTTCGACAGTGTGATTGGGATTTGTCCATGTCCAAATAACCGTGTCGCCACTTTCAATGGTCAAATCGACGTTTGAGCCAATTCCAGTAAACCAGTCTAAATTGTGCGTTGTCTGTGCATACGCGCTTGACATTCCTATGAATGTCAGCATAATAAGTAATCTTGTTTTCATAATGTTATTGTTTTTATATAATTAATAATAAATGTACATTGATCTAATTTCACTTGTTCAAGTAATTCGTAATAAACACGACCTTTAATCCTTATTTTTGAATCGTTACCCAATATAGTCGTTATACTGTCTTTGAGCTGACAAAATAGGATAGAGTTTAACGTATTAGTTTTAACATCGCTACAAATTCCCTGTAATCAATACGGTATTGTTCAAATACATTTTTTCAGTTGCAACCAAATCCTGTTCAAATTCCTTTTTGATGGTTTTAGCCGGCAAATTCTGGGTTTTCGGCATTTATATTTCTGTGAGCTTGATAGATATAATGATATCCAATAGTGGTGACCATTAATAGGACAAAGATCACAGCAAACCATTTTTTCATGTTCCTTCTTATTTAATAAAAACTTTCATTGGTCAGACTAAAGCAGTTTTGCGCAACTAATATAAAAAAATTCGGGGAAGGTAAGCACACTATTTTCCTAATTCATGTCAGCAGTTAGTGTGTCAGTGGTTGGCTGTTCGTAACGCGATATGCCAAGCTTCATTGTTCCAGCAAAGTTCCGCTTTGAAAACATTTAAAACGAAAAAACGCTCAAGCGAGCTTGGCGGCAGGTTCTTGAAAAATGTCTGGATTACCTTCGGTGTTCCAGCAAAGCTCCACTTTGAAAACATTTAAAACGAAAAAACGCTCAAGCGGGCTTGGCGCCAGGTTCTTGAAAAATGTCTGGATTACCTTCGGTGTTCCAGCAAAGCTCCGCTTTGAAAATCATACAAACAAAAAAACGCTCAAGTAAACTTGGCGCCAGGTTCTTGAATAATGTCTGGATTACCCTCGGTGTTCCAGCAAAGCTCTGCTTTGAAAATCATACAAACAAAAAAAACGCTCAAGCGGGCTTGGCGCCAGGTTCTTGAAAAATGTCTGGATTACCTTCGGTTTTCCAGCAAAGCTCCGCTTTGAAAATCATACAAACAAAAAAACGCTCAAG
>JBBSLN010000356.1:0-3379 GCA_038255205.1 Flavobacteriales bacterium | reverse complement strand
CAACGTGCTTTAAAAAACATGGTGCCAGATGAGTGTCCATATACTGTAAGAGTTGTATCTGAAGTATTGGAATCTAACGGTTCTTCTTCTATGGCAACAGTTTGTGCTGGAACAATGGCATTGATGGATGCAGGTGTACAATTAATAAAACCAGTATCTGGTATTGCGATGGGATTGATTTCTGATGGCGACTCAGGAAAATACGCTGTATTGTCTGATATTTTAGGTGATGAAGATCATCTTGGTGATATGGACTTTAAAGTGACTGGTACTGCTGATGGTATTACGGCATGTCAAATGGATATTAAAGTCAAAGGTTTGGCCTATGAAATTTTGGTGAACGCGCTGAAACAAGCACGTGCTGGACGTCTTCATATTCTAGATAAATTGGTTGAAACGATTGCACAACCAAATGAAGATGTGAAAGCACACGCACCGAAAATGATTACGAGAGTGATTCCTAACGAATTCATCGGAGCCTTGATCGGACCTGGTGGAAAAGTGATACAACAACTTCAGAAAGATACAAAAACAACGATTGTTATCAATGAAGACCCTATTACTGAAGAAGGTATTGTGGAAATCCTTGGAACGAACCAAGAAGGTATTGATGCCGTATTAACTAAAATCGATTCGTTATTGTTCAAACCAACAGTTGGTGAAGCCTATAAGGTCAAAGTCATCAAGATGTTGGATTTTGGAGCCGTTGTAGAATATTTAGATGCGCCAGGAAATGAAACCTTACTGCACGTAAGTGAATTAGCTTGGGAACGCACCGAAAATGTAACTGACGTGGTAAATATGGGTGATGTTTTCGAAGTGAAATATTTTGGAGTCGATCCAAAAACACGTAAAGAGAAAGTTTCCCGTAAGGCTTTGTTGGACAAACCAGAAGGTTATGTCGCAAGACCACCAAGAGACAACTCTAGAGATAGCAGAAGTGGTGGACGCGATAATCGTGGCTCTCGTGATAATCGTGGTTCCCGTGACAACAGAGGTCGCGATGATCGAAGAGACGACAGAAAACCAAGAGAAGATAGAAAAGACGATTAAATTCTTTTTTAAGACATTATATTTTAAAAAATCCCATCTAAAAAATTAGATGGGATTTTTTTATTTAACCTAATAGCCCCAATCTGCGGAATCCGACAATCCGAAATCCAAAGTTGATGCTATGATCACCAATGCACCTAAAACTATTGCTACAGGTAGAGCTATTGTCCAAACGGTAGACATGGTCGTATTTTCTAATTTTACAGACTTAATGGAATTAACTGCTAATGGAATGTTTATGAGTTCACCATTTACTTTTTTAACGCCATAAAATTTCTCATTCTCGACTTTGATACCTCTAAATTTTAAAATTTCATTAGAATTTGTTTGAACTTTGACTCTATTGAATTCTTTAGATGCCTGTTCCAATGTTACTGTATTTGAATGATACACTTTACAGCTTTGAAAGAATACCAACATGGCCAATGTTAAGGCCATACATCTGACTTGTTTTTTTAGTGTTTTCATAATAAATTTAATTTGAAATTGATTCTATAAATAATTTCCATTTTGAGGTATCTCCATTAATGATAAATGTCTTTGATTTCTTTAAAAGTGCTGTGAGTCCTCCTATTCCAGCACCAGTAGCACCTCCAAGAATCCCTCCTGCTAAAGCACCTTCACCAGCTGAATAGTTAAATACTATGGTATCGGGCTCTGCGGAAGCAGCTCCTATACCACCACCCGCGACAGCGCCGATAAGGGATCCAACTAACACGTTATTACCTGCGGAACGTTTTGTTTTTATTAAGCCAACATCTTTGACATTTAAAAGAGCTATTTTATTATTGTTTTTTAGATTTAATAAGGTGTCAGAAACCGAAATGATTTTTCCATTGTTTATTTTCTTCCCTTCTAAATTTTAAACACCCACCCCGACATTATAAGATTTATTTTCGTTTTGAGCAAAAATTGCATTGTTCAAAGACAATGTTAAGAATAGCATTAATAGTTTTAATTTTGTTTTCATGATAATGTTGATTTTAGTTGTTTTATTTTACTTCTATTTTAGAACCTGTAAGTTGATTTCGGCAAAAAATACCACTTGCCAATATCATTCTGTAAAGCAGATTTTAATTTATAGTCTGCATATTGCACACTAAAGCTTAATGATAATTGTGTTATCTCTGTGATATTAAATACAAATTCCAGCTCGGGTGATAACACTAAGGACGTCATGCTTTCATAGGGAGTCTCTTCTAAGGGTTTCTCAAAAACATAAGCTTGGGTATTAATAAGAATCGTCCAAATCCCTATGCCCGCAGCAACACTGATAAACGACTTTTTAAAGAAAATGACATCTTTTTTATATTTAAAAAGCCCATTCAGGAAAACCCTTGAAGTCCCTTGTAGCGAATCCAATCTGCTAACATAGTTGAAGTTGTTTTCGCGATCCCAACCGCCGAATTGAACAGCCAACTTGAAAGAATTGACCTTGCTTGCTGGAATATTCATATTGAATTCAAAGAAAGGCGCAATATTAAAATATTGATTTGAAGCTGGAATAAAAAGCCCAAATCCACCTCGATAGGAAACGCCTTCAAAAAGTGCATCGTCATTGGCTTCCTCTAAAACTTAAGGGTTTGATTCGGATTGAGCACAAGTATTGAAGGACAATATCAAAAGCAACAAAAATATCAAACAGGATTTTATCAAATCTTCCTAATTTTCTTAATATGTGAGCTGAACAATCAAAGCAATTGGATTATTCCACTTTCATCATCCGAATTATTACTTAATTAAAAAAATAGCCAACAGAGATTTGAATTACACTGTTATAAGCTTTGATTTCTTCATCATCATTGAAAGAATTGTCAAAATCAAATATTTTTATAAGACCCAGATTATAGCGCGCTCCAAAATTTAAGCCATTGTCCAGTTTGTAACCAACGCCAAAATTAATTGCCGCATCAAAATTCTTGAAAATTTCTTCAACGCCTCCTTCGTTTTCCCCTTCGACCTTAGCATCAGCAGATAATAAAATTCCTATTTGGGGGCCCGCTTCTAAACTAAAATTGTCGGCTACATAGTATTTAGCCATTAAAGGAAGTGTTAAATAATTCAACCTGAGTTCGGCATTGTCATCATTTTCCTTAATGCCCAATGACGAGTACAAAAGCTCTGGTTGAAATGAAAATTTTTCGTTTATCGGAATTTCAATCATAATTCCACCATGAAATGATGTCCTGGCATCTGTGTTTTCAACATCTTCACCACTTATGCTCGAGATATTGAGCCCTCCTTTAATCCCAAATCGAATATCTTGTTGTGCTTGTGCTACCATTATCATCCCAATAACGGTAACGAGTGTCATTAATTTTTTCAT
>JBBSLN010000355.1:0-3383 GCA_038255205.1 Flavobacteriales bacterium | reverse complement strand
TTGAAACCCTTGCTAAACCTGTTATTCGTCTACAAATTATCTTACAGCCCTAAAATTATAGTAATATTGTAAAGCTATTGTCAAAATTATGCTTGATAGAACATTTATGTTGCGAAAGTTGGGCAACCTCATCTTACACCTCCTGTTTTGGTGTACTGTTTTATTGTTTTTCACATATTTTTTTGGCGCAGGAAGCAAAAACTACCATGATACTTTACTTTTCTCACTTTTCCTTATGCCCATCACGATTGCGACTACTTATGTGTCAATTTACAAATTGATACCTGACTATTTAATCACCAAACGCTATTTCCTATTCGGACTTTATAGTTTTTACACATTAGTTATTTCGACATACCTCATCATGCTATCGATATTTTTTAGCTTGATATATCTTGCCAAATTTGAATTTAGCGAAATGAATCCTCTAACCAAAAATATTCTGTTGGTCACGACAGCAGTTTATTTGGTCATATTCATTGTAAGCGCCTTCAAACTCTTAAAATTGAACCTGCAACAAACTGAAAAAGCAAAAGTATTAGAGACAAAATTTCTTGAAACCCGACTAAAATTAAAAGAACAAGAATTGAAGTATCTTAAAATGCAAATTCATCCGCATTTCCTTTTTAATACATTGAATACGCTATACGGTTTCGCCTTGAAAAAAGCAGACGAGACGCCAGAAATGATATTGAAATTGTCGAATCTATTGGATTATCTATTGTATCAAGCTGACAAACCTTTTGTTTCATTAAGGGAAGAAATCGATCATATTAAAGATTACATAGCTCTAGAGAAAATGCGCTTTCACGATACACTTCAAGTGTCTATTTCCGAAGAAAATGTAACAAATCAGCAACAGATTGCCCCTATGCTATTTATTCCATTTGTTGAAAATAGCTTTAAGCATGGCAAGATCATAAATGACGTTCTTGAAATTGAAATTTCAATTACAGTTGAAAACGACACTGTTCATTTTATTATTGGAAATGGTAACAATGATATGGGACAAATAGATGACGGAATTGGTTTGACCAATATTCGAAAACGCTTAGAACTTATCTATGAAAATAAATATCAGTTAACCATCGAAAGTAAAACAGAATCGTACAGCGTAAAATTGTCTATCCCAACAAAAACACCAGTCACACATGCTTAAGATAATTAAATGTCTTATCGTAGACGATGAGGCGATTGCAAGAGAAATAATTGATTCACACCTATCAAAAATAGATAATTTGGAAATTGTGGCGCAATGTAAAAATGCGATAGAGGCTTTTAATTACATCAACAATAATCCTATTGATTTAGTCTTTTTGGACATTAACATGCCTGAAGTTTCTGGGATTTCCTTTGCCAAATCAATTAATAAAGATATCCGGATTATTTTCACAACGGCCTATAGAGACTATGCTATTGATGGTTTCGAACTTCAGGCCGTTGATTATCTAATGAAACCCATTTCCTTCGAACGCTTACTCAAAGCAGTAACTCATTATTTTGAAGTTTATAATAAGCCTGAAGTTATTGAAACCCAAAAGAACGAAACTTCGGACTATATATTCGTTAGATCTGACCGTAGAATGATTAAGGTAGATTTCGAAGACATTATCTACATTGAAAGTTATAGTGATTATATAAAAATCCATCAAAAGGAGGAAACAATCGTTACGAGAGAAACCATCAGTGCGCTTGAAGCAAGACTTCCGAAAGCTCAATTCATCAGAATCCATAGGTCTTATATTGTTGCCATTTCTCAAATAAAGTCATTCACCAACGAAGCTATAACAGTTTCTGATAAAGAGCTGACGATTAGCAGAAGTTATAGATTTGATGTTTTAAAGCGATTAGAATAATACTAAAAAGAGCAACCCAGTAGGTTGCTCATTCTTATTTAATTGTTTTTGCTGTTCTAAACGTGCAGCGCCCTATCCTCAACCGCCAAAGCCGCTTCTTTGATGGCTTCTACAAACGTTGGATGCGCATGCGACATACGTGCAACATCTTCGGCAGACGCTCTAAACTCCATAGCCACGACTGCTTCAGCAATCATATCTGCAGCTCTAGCACCAATCATGTGTACTCCTAGAATTTCATCTGTTTTTTTGTCCGCAAGTATTTTTACAAATCCATCCAAATCCATACTAACACGACTTCTACCCAAAGCGCGCATCGGAAATTGACCCGATTTATATTCAACACCAGCTTCTTTTAGTTCTTCTTCAGTTTTACCAACAGAAGCAACCTCAGGCCATGTGTAAACTACGCCTGGAATCAAATTGTAATCGATATGCGGTTTTTGTCCAGCGATAATTTCTGCAACCAGCACGCCTTCTTCCGACGCTTTATGCGCTAACATGGCACCTTTGACAACATCTCCAATGGCATAAATATTCTTGACAGCTGTTTGCAAGTGTTCGTTCACCTCAATTTGACCTCTATCCGTTAATTTAACACCTGCCGCCTCCGCATTCAGTCCATCCGTGTAAGGACGACGACCGACAGAAACCAAGCAATAATCACCTTTAAATTCTACTTCTTCTCCTTTTTTGTTATCAGCTTTCACAATAACCTCATCCCCTTTGCGCTCAACCGATTTCACCTTATGAGATACTTCAATAGAGAATTTATCTTTTTTGAATACTTTATTCAATTCCTTTGATAAAGCGGCATCCATCGATGGAATGATTCGGTCCATGTATTCGACGACCGTTACTTCCGAACCGAGTCGCTTATAAACTTGTCCCAATTCCAAACCGATGACACCACCACCGATGACAATCATGTGTTTTGGAATTTCAGTTAATTTCAAAGCTTCTGTGGAAGTTATAATTCGTTCTTTATCAATCTTTATGAATGGCAAATTTGAAGGTTTGCTTCCAGTTGCTATTATGATATTTTTTGCCTCTATTTCTTCGGATTTTTCTCCTTTAATCGAGATATGGGTTGCATCTTTAAAACTTCCAACACCTGTGTAAACATCAATTTTATTTTTCTTCATTAAGAAATCGATACCACTGGTCGTTTGGTCCACAACGGATTGCTTACGTGCAATCATCTGCTTTAAATTCACTTTGATTTCGCCCGGAATATCTATACCGTGTTCTTCGAAATGCTTAATCGCATCTTCATAGTGATGAGACGAGTCCAAAAGTGCCTTACTTGGAATACATCCGACGTTCAGACAGGTCCCGCCCAAAGTTGAATATTTCTCTATTATTGCGGTTTTCATTCCCAACTGTGCGCAACGGATTGCTGCAACATATCCTCCAGGACCAGAGCCAATAATGGCTACATCGTATGAATTCATAAGATTTTGTTTTGTAGTTTATTAAAATCGAACACAAAAGTACGATTTTGATTTTTGTATTTCGGCAAGCTCA